>RFHL01000844.1 GCA_003696875.1 Bacteroidota bacterium
AAGGATCTAATAGGACACATGAGATGCTTCGCTTCGCTCAGCATGACAATCATCGATTAGAGCCATTCAAAGCGATTTTTATCCAAAACTCACGTTAACTTACAAAAAAAAAACACATACGGGGCATGTTGACGGGCTTCCCCCTTCGCAGGCTTCTTGGCCCTCCCTCCGAAAAGTCGTATCTTGCGGGGTATGTCTGATTCCTCTGTGACGTTCTTGCCTCCCCCTTCCCTTCCTGCCGATTGGCTCACTGCTCCCCTGGGCCTGCGACAGCTGGAGCTGTATCTGGTGGATGTCCCCCAGAAAAGCATTTTTGTTTCTGGCATCGGGGCTCGTCGTTCCAAGGAAACCCTCCTCATCAAGTGGGAGGACCCGGAGGGGCGCATCGGCTGGGGCGAATGTGCCTGCCGGCCCGACCCTTACTACTCCGCCGAGTTTCTCTCGGCTGCGGTCGAGATGATACGCCGCTTTGTGGTGCCGCAACTGCGGCCCCAGCAGACTTATGGCGACCTCCTCGCGGCCCTGGGCCGCGTGCGGGGCTGGCCCTTTGCCAAAGCCGCAGTCGAAGCTGCGGCCTGGGATGTTTTGCGGCAAGCTCACGGGTTTTCCCTGGACCAGGTCCTGATAGCCCCCGCCCGGGAGCAAGTCCCGGTGGGGATCTCCCTCGGCCTCTATACCGATGCTGGGGCGCTGCGGGAGGTCATCCAGGAGGCCCTCGATCAGCGCTACCAGCGCCTCAAATTCAAAATCTCCCCCCAGGTAGACCTCCGCGTCTTCGACGCGGTGATGCCCTTGCTCCAGACCGAGGGCCTGTACCTCGGCTTCGATGCCAATGGGAGCTTCAAGGGCGAAGACCTTTCTAAGCTCCGCTACTTTGTGGACCGGTTCCATGGGCTGATTGAGCAGCCTTTTCCGCCGGGCGACTTTGCCCGCTACCGCTGGGCCAGGACGCAACTGCCCGGCCTCCGTGTCTGTTGGGATGAGGAGGTCAAGAGCCTGGGCGACCTGGTCAAGCTGCACGCCCTCGGCGTGGCCGATGAGCTCAACCTCAAGCCCGGCCGGGTGGGCGGGGTGTCGGCCAGCATTCACCTTCTCAACTACTGCCATGCCCATGACATCCCCTGCTGGATCGGGGGTATGTTTGAGACAGGCATCGGCCGCAAGCTCAACCTGGAGCTGGCCGCTTTCCTGCCTCAGGCGCGGGCCCATGACCTGAGCCCTTCGGCCCGCTATTTCCGCGAAGACCTCGTCGCGCCGGATATCCGGATGGTCGACGGCTGGATTCCCACCTCCTCCCTGGCCTCTGTCCAGCTACAACTGGACCGTCTGGCCCGCTACACCACCGACATCTTTATCGAACGAATCGGCTAAGCTATGCTGGACTACCTCATCCTGAATGCCCGTGTGTGTACCGGACGGCTGGAGCCCGCCGAGACTCGCCCGGTAGGGATCAAAGGGCAACAGGTCTTCTGGGTGGAAAAAGATGCCCCCGCACGGACCACGATCGACGGCCACGGCCATATCCTCAGCCCGGGCTTTATCGACCCGCATGCCTCGACGGGCTTTGGCTACTTTTTCCCACAGGCGGCCGACCACAAACTCTACCAGGGCATCACCACCGAGATTTTTGGCAATTGCGGGACCTCGCCGGCCCCCATCGGCCCCCATCTGGTAGGAACCATGGAGCGCCTCTCCGGGGAGATCGGCTTTCCCTTCGAATGGCGGAGCCTGGCCGAATATTTCGACCAGATCCGGGAACGCCTCCAGTTCAACATTGCGACGCTGGTGGGGCATAGCACCCTGCGTGGGGGGTATATGGCAGAGTGGAAGGAGCTGCAACCAGCGGAGCTGGACCAGATGAAACAAGCCTTGCGGCAGGCGCTGCAGGAAGGAGCTCTGGGCTTTTCTACCGGGCTCATTTATGCGCCGGGCTGCTTTGCCGAGCTCGACGAACTGGTCGAGCTGGCCCGGCTTACGGCCGAGGTGGGTGGCGTCTACGCCTCACACATCCGCGACGAGCGCAACGAAATTGAGGCCGCCGTCACCGAAGCGCTCACCATCAGTGAGCGGGCGGGCATTCGCACCCTGATCAGCCACCTCAAGGCGGCTGAGAAGCAAAACTGGGGCAAAATCAAGCTGATCCTGGAGATGATAGAGGCTTTTAATCTCCGGCATCCGGAGATGCCAGCCGCGGTAGATGTGTATCCCTACACGGCCATTTCTACCAAACTGCGGGCCTTTATTCCCAAGGATCTGCTGCAAGACGGGATAGAGGCCTTGCGGGTCAAGCTACAGGACCCGGCCGTCGTCGCGCGTATCGAAGACTGGATCGTCCTCCGGGACTACGACCTGAGCCAGATGCTGATCATTTCGGATGAATTTCCTGCGTATGCGGCCAAAACGGTAGATGTGATCGCGGCAGAGCAGGGGATCAGCGAGGGGGCCGCGATGGCGCAGATTCTGAGCCACAGCACCGAGACCTGGATTGTCTATCACTGCATCAATCAGGCCGACATCGACCGGGCCATTCTTTGGGACAAAGCCATGATCTGCACCGACTCCTGGAGCTATCCCATTAACGCGCCGGCTTCGATCGGGCAGCCGCATCCGCGCTCCTACGGGGCCTTTACCACCTATCTGGAGCGCTACGTCAAAAAGCTGCAGGCCCTGAGCTGGGAAGAAGCCATTCACAAGATCACCTATCTGCCGGCCGAGTTTTTTCAATTGGAACGCCGGGGGCAAATCGCCGATGGCTATCAGGCCGATCTGGTGCTGCTTGATCCGGAGCGGCTGCAAGCGCATGCCACCTACCTCCACCCCCGCCGCCTGTCGGAGGGGGTCATAAACCTTTGGGTCAATGGCCAGTTGGTCATACGAGATGGGCACATGCTGGACAGCACGCCCGGTCAGATTCTCACTCCCACGCTGCAACGGGTCTAAGTCCATGGCCAAACACAGTCCTGCCCAGTTCGCCGCGGCCTTGCCGTCGCACTATGCCGCGATTGCCGAGATCTATAACCAGTACATCCTACGGGGCAATGCCACGATGGATGAGACGCTGAAAACCGCCGCCGATATCGGCGGCTGGGTGGAGAAGTTCCATGCGCGGGAGGCGCTCTATGTGCAGACACTTGCCGATCAGGTGATCGGCTGGGGCATCATCAAGCGCTACAGCGACCGCGAAGGCTACCGCTTTGCCGCCGAGACGGCCGTCTACCTGCATGCCGACCACCTGGGCCAGGGCCACGGCTCGACCCTCAAGCGCTTTCTGATTGAGGAAAGCCGCCGCCTAAATTACCATCATCTGGTCGCCAAGATCTTTGCGGATAATCAGGTCAGCATTGATTACAACCTCAAGCTGGGCTATACCATCGTGGGCCGGCAAAAGGAAATCGGCTACAAAAACGGCCGCTGGATGGATGTGGTAATTCTACAGCTAATACTCTGATTTTGAAATATTTATGTTTCGAAGTCTTTATCAAGATACTCCACGGTTCCGTTTTCCTCTCTTACTCGCTACCATATATGCATGCAAGTTAAAACCCTTCCTCAATCCCTCCACCGGCTGGTGGACATGCTGACCGAGGCCTTGGCCCAGACCGATCATATGACGCCCAGTAGGGCCCGCGAGATCGTCCTCGCGGCCGAGGTGCAGGTCGAAGACATGATGGTCTATGCCGATTTTGATCATCCCGTCGCCGACTGTTATGGCCGGCAGATGGTGTATGACGGGGGCCATTTCGAGGTCATGGTCATGTCGTGGAATCCCGGGGACTACTCCTCCATCCACAACCACGGCTACACCCAGTGGGGCGTGGTGCAGGTTTTTGGCCATACCCATCACTTCATGTACCGGCATCGCAATGACCGGCTGGAGTTTGCCCGCCGGGAGATTTTGCCTGCCGGTACCGCCATCAAGGTCAACCATGAGTTGATTCATCAGATGGGCAACACGACCTCGGATCGCTACCTGACCCTGCATATCTATGGCAGCAATGAGCGCGACGAAAACGTCACTGCCGACGCCAAAAATTATGATCTGGAGCACCAGCGCATTTCTCACACGACCGGAGGGGCGTTTTTTAACCTGCCAGCAGCGGAGGTCTACGATTTTGAACCCGGCCCTGAGCCCACCGATGCCGTCTTTTTCCACTATGCCCATCTGCTCATGGACTACTACCGCCGGCAACCCGACAGTGACCAGCTCCGGCAAATGAAGCAGCATCTGCTGGAGCAGATCGAAACCCGGGTCAGGGAATAAGATGATGCGTTTGCGGGTGTGAAGTGGAAAGGCCCGGTAAAGAAGGCATTCCGCCCGACGCTTCGCGACGAGAATGATGGTTTCGAGGGACTTTTTCCTCGCTTACAAAAGCAACGCCCGCGGTCCGAATCCTCAGGCCGCGGGCGCGCTGTGTGGGATGCGGCGCTAGCGCAGAATCAACTGCTGGCTCTGAACCTCTCCGCCTTCGGGCTGGAGCTGGACAAAGTACAGCCCACGGGTCCAGTTGCCAGAATCAATGGTGATCTCCTGCTCATGGGAGACCGCCGGCAGGCTCTCTTGCAGGACGGAGCGCCCGGCGCCGTCGAGAACCTGCAGGCGAGCCCGGCTGTGCCCGCTGTAGCGGATGCTGAAAGGGCTCCCGGCGGCCACGGGATTGGGAAATACCGTGAGGACCCGGGCCTCTGATTCGCTCAGGTAGACCTCGGCGATGGGAGAATAACTAAAGCTGCCAGAGAAATCGACCTGCCGCAGGCGATAGTAGGAGCGACCCGCTGACGGGGCGCTGTCCCGGGTTTCGTAGGTCGTCACAACCTGAGCGTTGCCTGCCCCTTCGATCCGCTGTAGCGGATCAAAGGTCGCCCCATCTACAGAGCGCTCGACCTCAAAGTAGTCGTTGTTCAGTTCGCTGGCGGTGGCCCATTGCAGGAGGACCTGCCCGGCCTCAGGCGTGGCCGCAAAGGAGACAAACTCCACCGGAAAGTTGCCGGAGGTGCTGCCGAGCGTCAACAGGTCCCCATCGGCCAGGTCTACGCCGGTAAAGGTGAGGGTATGCGTAAGGCCATCATAGGTCCCCGCCTGGGGAGCCACATCTACGGTGGCGAAGTTGTCCCCGCTGCGCTCAATGATGAGGCGTAGATCGGCCGGGATCAGGTCATTGCGACCGGACAGGTCGAATACCAGGCTGACCGTGCCCAGATCCCCGGTCTCGCTTAGGCGCCAGGTGCGAGCCAGCCGGCTCTGGATCTGTATGCCATCTACGTTTTGGTGGTCACCCGCCTGAATGTCGGTACCATCGTGCCCCCAGATCAGGTATTCTCCCGCGCCCAGATCCGACGGGGAATGTACCCGTAGCATACCCAGCCCTTGGGCATCGTCCTCCAGACTGCCACCTTCGGCCCCCAGGCCTGCCACCTCGGCCGCATGGGTACTCTCCCAGGCGTAGTAATCGAAGGGAATAGAAACCCCAAACTTGGCCCCCAAATAGTTGAGCAATACCTTCCGCTCGGCATCATTCAGGACGGCATTGTAGCTGATCAGTTCGGCGATATCCCCACCGAAAGGCTTACGGTTCTTGACCACCCCCCGGTGGTCATAGCTGTTCTGGTTCACCCCCCCGATGCCCGTGTCATCGGGGTGATTGTGCAAGCGGCCCAGGCCGGATACCGTGCCTATGAGGCTCCCGTTCAGATACCCTTTGAGCGCATCCTGCCCAAAATCAAAGGAGAGCAGGGCGATATAGATGGTCGAAGGCTGTACGGGCGTCGCTACGTAGCGGAAAGGCCAAGGCGTGGTGGCATCATCATTGGCGAGATTGTACGCCCCAAAATACAGATTGCCTCCATCCAGGTAAAGATTCAGTCCTCGCACGTTGCCGCCCTCATCCAGGAGAAACTGCTGCCGGCTTATGTCTGCCCCGGTCCGGAAGACCAGGGCGATCGTTTTGGCCTCATAAGGTCCGCCGGTATTGATGTCCGGGTGGTCGGGGATGGCGTAGAAGTCGTCGGTGCCGTCAAAGTGAAGGACTGCCTGTCCGTTTATGGTATAACCGGCGGCGTCTCGAAAAAGGGGGCGTCGGCCATTGCTCTGGCTGGCGTCATGCCCATTGCCAGAGATATCGCTCCAGGTATCGTAGGCGCTGCCGTCGCTGCCGGCCGCATGGGCCAGCTCCAGCCAGAGGTTGTTGCTCCTGTCATCGCCGACCCCTGCTGGTCCCAGGTATCCGCCAAGGCTGCTCGTGCTAGTCGTGAGTAAGAGTCCGGCGACCAAAACCAAGCCCAGCGCCCCGGCGATGGCCAGGGTGCGGAGCGCCGTCTGTGGCCGGCTATGAGCAGAAAGAGTAGGTGTCGTGCGGTTTCGAAAAGAGGTTCTTGCCATGGTTGGGAATGATTCGTCCTACCTGGGCAAGAAATATTTTTAACGACTATCCGCAAAGTTTATTAAATGGATATTCTGACTCATTTTGGCTTTCCGTAAGAA
>RFHL01000845.1 GCA_003696875.1 Bacteroidota bacterium
GATTTCCATTGTTAAGGGTCCGGGTCTATATTGAAGCATCTTTTCAACTCTTAACCTTTATCGACTTATGAATCGAGCCTTGACCCTTTTGATGCTCTTGCTCATGGGCGCCTCACCTCTATGGGCCCAGCGCAACTGTTCTTCTATGGATGTGCTGGAGCAATTGATTCAGCAGGATCCCTCTATCCAGCAGAACATGGAGATGCTGGAACGCTTTACGGAGGAGTACGTGAGTCAGCACAGCAACCGGGCCACCAATGGCAATGTGGTGATCATCCCCACCATCGTGCATGTGGTGTATCAGAATGCTACGGAAAATATCTCTGATGCCCAGATTCAAAGTCAGATTCAGGTTTTGAACGACGACTTTCGCCGGCTCAACGCCGACGCGAGCAACACGCCTACGGATTTTCAGGGCGTAGCTGCCGATACCGAGATCGAGTTTTGCCTGACGCAAGTGGTGCGGGTCCCTACCTCCGTATCCAGCTTTGGTACCAACGATGCCGTGAAGTCCTCTAGCACTGGCGGCTCTAATGTTATCAACCCTTCCGGGGCCCTCAACATTTGGGTGTGCGAGATTGGCGGCGGCATTCTGGGCTACGCCCAGTTTCCCGGTGGACCCGCCAGCACCGATGGCGTGGTGGTGGACTACCGCTATTTTGGTACCACGGGTACGGCGACTCCGCCCTTCAACCTGGGCCGTACCGCCACCCACGAGGTGGGCCACTGGCTAAACCTGCGCCACATCTGGGGCGATGGCGGCTGTAATGTCGACGACTTTGTGAATGATACCCCGCTGGCCGGCAGCCCCAACTACACCGGCGCTCCCTGTAGCTATCCCGGTCCCAACACCTGCGCTCCCAAGGGCCGCCCCGGCCAGCCCGACGACTTCGACATGTTCCAGAACTACATGGACTACTCCGACGATGTCTGTATGAACCTCTTTACCCAGGGCCAAAAGAGCCGCATGTGGGCCGCCATCAATGGCTCGCGCCCCGGCTTGCTGACCGCGACTTGTGACGGCACACCGCCCCCCGCCGCCGAGATCTGTGACAACGGCATTGATGATGATGGAGACGGTCTGATCGACTGTGCCGATGGCAGCTGTGCCAATGATCCCGCCTGCGCCGCCCCTGGCACCTGCGATGATCCCACGGGCCTCAGCCACACCCGTCAAAAAGGCGGCAAGGAAGCCCTCCTGCAGTGGAATGCCGTCACGGGCGCCAATAGCTATGACGTCGAGGTCTACACCGGCAGCGGCGCCCTCTATGCTTCGGGTACGATCGCCGGCACCGGTGCCGTAGTTGGTGGCCTTACCAAGAATGCGCCCTACACCTGGCGCGTCCGCGCCAACTGCTCCAACGCCACCTCCGGCTGGGCCAATGGTGCCTTCAATGCTCGTCTGAGCGGGGCCCTCGCCAGCCTGAGCGCCGGTGGCCTCACCGCCTACCCCAACCCCTCCGATCAGGCTCAGATCAGCCTGCTGTGGGACATCGAGCTACCGTCCGAAAAGGGCATCTTTGAGCGCGATGCCGCCCCCACCGTTGAGATGGAAGGCAAAGCTTACATTGCCGTCTTTGACTTGACCGGCAAGACTGTCCTGATGACCGAGGCGGATGCCCGCGACGGTCAGACGGAGATCAACGTATCTGAACTGGCCAAGGGCATGTACATGATCCAGATTACCCACGAGTCCGGTTACACCGCCAACGTCAAGTTCCTGAAGCAATAACCGCTTTCTGATACCTGCTGCTATCCACGAGGCTGCCTCATCGAGGCAGCCTCGGATTTTTTTCAATCCCGATCCGAAAGCGCCCGTTCCGGCGCAGGGACTTGCCCTGTCTCGATCAGACTGATCATCCCCAGTAGGGCCCCCCAGTGATAGAAGTATTCGCTGCGGTAGCCGGGATAGCCACCGGTTTCGGCATGATAATTCTCCAGGATTTGCCCATTGGCTTCCCAGTTCTTGAGAAGGAGCTTCAGGGACTTGTCGGCTAAGTCCAGGCGGGCCTGAGGTAAATCGTAGCGCCTTAGCCCCAGATAGGTGAGGAAGTTCATCGGGGCCCAGATGCTGCCCCGCCAGTAGTCCCGGCCGGTGTAGGCCGTATCGTTGCGGGCGGCTGAGGGTAGGATATAGTCGCCCCAGAATTCTGCCGGGTTATAAAAGTGGTCCTCCATCATGCGCTCGGCCTGGTCCTGCGTGGCGGCCCCGCCCAGCAGGGCGTAGAAGTTGGTCGGGCTGATGCGGAAGCTCCATTCCTCCGTATCCAGGCGCTTGTTGAGGAAAAGGCCAAATTCCTCATGCCAGAGGGTTTGGAGCTTGGCCCGATAAGCATCCGCCCGATCGGATAGCTCCCGGGCCTCTTCCGGCCTGTCGAGGAGGTCCGCCATCTCGGCCAAGGCCTCGCAATCGGCGATGTACAGCCCCATCAGGCCTACGTCGGCCTGCATCAGGATGTGGTGGGCCGTGTCAAAGGGGACCCCGTCATACATGGGGGTATTGTCCAGGCCCGACTCGTTGGAGGCGGCGGGGTGATTGTTCTGGATCTGCTGGCGGCGGTGCTGTATCCCTGTATAGGGATCAGAGCCCCAGGCCATATAGCCCTGATAATCACGGTGCTCGGGCCACCAGCGGTTCCAGCGTAGCAACCGGTCAAAGTGCGCCGCCAGAAAAGCTGGCTCGGGATGCAGGCGATAGACCTCCCGCACCATGAGCCCGCCGACGGGCGGCTGGGAGCGGTCCCGGCTATATTCGTAGCCAGGTCCGGCATAATTGGGCACAAAGCCCAGGGTGTCGATCAGGCGGGTCATTTGCTCGACCTCATTGTAGGCCAGGTCCCGGCTTTCGAGGGCGTGCATATACGCGACAAAAAAATTGTCCCAGCAAAAGAGCACATGGCCGCCGGGCTGACGCTGTCCCCAGCCGTAGCTCCAGGTACGGGCCACGGGCGTGACCGAGCGGTCCTGAGCCGGATCGTAGACCACCAGCCAGTTGACGGCATTCTGGATGACATGCCAGGCCTGGCCAGCCTGCCCGTAGGCTTGGCGGCGCTGCCAGTAGGCCGACTCGGCCTGCCGGATATAGGCCTGCACCGCCTCGGTGCCTAGCCCGGGCGGCGCGAGGGTGAGGGGGCCGCTTAGGTCCCAGCTGCAGATCTCCCCGGCCGGCCGGCCGGGGCGGTCGGCGGCCAGTGTAATGTTCCGCCCCTGCGTCTCCACCGTAATCGCCTGATCGGTCCAGCTCAGACTCCCCGCATCCCCATAGGGAAACTCCCCCAGCACCACCAGCCGGCCCGGATTACGGGCCGACAACTCAGGCAGGACACACACCATCAGGCTGTCGCCGCGGGCGACGGTGACCAGCGTCAGGTTAAACGCCCGCCACATCACCTGGCTGGCAGTATAGCTGCCATCGGGGGTGTGGGCCAGGGTCCGGACTTTTTCCGATCCCAGGACCTTGTTGCCGGTAAACACCAGCGCCAGGCGCTCATTGGCGACCGTGTCCTCCAGCATGAAGCGGAGGGCGAAGCCTTCGGGGAGCAATACCTGGGCCCAGATGCTGCGATTGTCCCAGGTGTTCCAGCCCTGGAGGTGGGCCTGTGGCGGGGGGAGGGGAGCGACATCTGGCGTCTCATGCCCAGAGGTTGCCGGGCGGCAGCCTGTCCCAATAACGATTAACATGAGTCCCAGCCAGAACCCGACTTCTTGCCTTACATAGATCATAGCACCTGATTTTGCCCTTTCAGACACGCTGATGAGGTCAAGGGAAAATACACGTATGAGGCCCAGAAGGAGTATACTATTTTCTGAGTACCGGACAAAAAAAGAAGTGGGAAGGAAAAAGGAGTTAACTTGAGGTAACAACACACCCAAATGACTTCAACTCCTACCCCCCGATGGGAGATACGAGAAAAATCCTACTGAATCACTATTCGTTCTTTGATTTGCATCTGAGCCGGCTGAAGTGCTTGTGTAGCATCGTGCTGGGCCTGATTCAGATACGTCGCGTGACGCTCAACGCGTTAGCCTTAACGTGAGTTTGGATAAGTGGAGGAAGTTTGCTATTTAATTGACTGTTTATCAAATGATTGGCTGTCATCCTGAGCCAGCTCAAAGGGCGCCAGCGAAGGATCTATTTGGACACATGAGATGCTTCGCTTCGCTCAGCATGACAATCGTCGATTTGAGACTTTTAAACAGGTTTTTATCCAAAACTCACGTTACGATAAGAATCCTGTCTTGTGTCTTGCCCCGGAAGGGATGGCTTTGTTCACCCCGGTTACCGGCTGGTGGAAAACTTTTCTTCGTCCACTCCGGATTTTCTCTTACCTTTTTCTGACGAAAGGCCTATTACACAATCTTATCTCTCTTATTTTCAGCTTTTCGTCTATGCTGTTTTTTTCTGAGTTTAGTCTCCCCGCTCTTTTTCTACTCTTGACCTTGGCGGCTCTGGGAGGAGGCGCTCTGCTGTACCTATGGATGCGTGGGCAGCAGCTGCATCAGCGAACCCGTCTCGCCCGTCAGGCGGGCGTTTTCGTGGATTTGCAACAGCAGCACCAGCAACTCCACGCCCGGCACGCGCGGTTGCAGCGCGCCTATCGCTCGGCTGAGCAGGCCCGGGAGCAGTCCGAGGCGGAGCGTGCCGCGCTGGAGACGCGCCTTTCTTCTCAAAAGCAGCTCAAGGCGGCCTATTCCCGTCTGGAAACGGCCTATCAGGATCTGCAGGGGGATATTTCCCATTTGCAGCAAATCGCAGCTAGCCCGGCAGCCCCTCCTGACCCGCTGCAGCAATTGCACGGCATCGGGCCGGTCCTGGAGCAGAAGCTCCACGCTGCGGGTATTTTCACCTTTCGCCAGCTGGCCGAGCTGACGCCGGCCGAGGAAGCGCGTCTGCAGGCTGAATTGGACCTCTTTCCCGGTCGAATCCAGCGTGACCGCTGGGTCCAGCAGGCGCAGACGCGCCTGAAAGATCAGCCTGCTCCGTGACTCCAGCTAAGGAGGAC
>RFHL01000846.1 GCA_003696875.1 Bacteroidota bacterium
AGCCTGTAGAGGTGGAAGCGGCCGATGAAGCGCCCGGCCGCCGGCAGGCGACCAGTCTCCAAGTCCCTGGCCTCGTAGGGGGGCAGCAAGAAAGTGGAACTTCTGCTGCCTCAACCACCTCGGTCCAGGCCAAAGCCGGACAGGCCAAGATGGTCACTGATGCCTCCGGACTCGCGATGGCCCAGTCTTACCTGGACCAGGACCAGCCTGAGCAGGCCCTGCGCCTGCTGGATCAGCTCACCGGGCTATCGGGCGAGGCCCTCGCCGAGCAGCAGTGGCTCGTGTATAAGGCCCATGCGGCGGCGGGCCATTCCCGCCGCGCCCGCAAGCAGCTGCGTCACATCGCCAGCCAGCCTGGCCCCTATCAGGCTGAGGCTCAGGCCCTCCTGGAGTCCGATCCATAAGCGCAGTTTTTACGGCGGCAGCCCCAGCAAAACCGGTAAGTTTGCCTATTTTTGCCGGTGATGGAAGATACGTACCGGATTCAGCTCCCCATGTTCGAGGGGCCCTTTGACCTGCTCCTGTTCTTCATAGAACGGGACGAGCTGGATATCCACGACATTCCGATTGCCTCGATTACGCGAGATTTTCTCGACTACATGCAAGCCATGAAGGAGATGAACATCGAGCTTGCCGCTGAGTTTATCCTCGTGGCCAGTACCCTCATGCGAATCAAGGCCAAGATGCTGATCCCCCGCCCTGTCCTCAATGAACAAGGGGAGGAAATAGATCCCCGGGAGGAACTGGTCCAGCGGCTGCTGGAATACAAGCGCTACAAGGAAGTCGTGGAAGACCTCGCCCGGATGGAGGAGGCCCAAAGCGAACGGGCGGCCCGGGGCTTTGTAGAGGCCGAAGAAAAAGAACTGCTGAAATCCGAATATCCGGAGGAGGAGCTGGTAGGCATGAGCCTCTACACCATCATGCGTACCTTTAAACGCATTTGGGAAAAACACCACGACCGCCTGCAAAAACCCAAGCACGTAATCCGGCAGTATCCCTATACGGCCGAAGGGGTACGGGACCGGCTGCTTAGCCGGGTACAAACCGAAGAGCGGATCGATTTTGTCTCCTTCGTCCTGGAAGAGACCGAGCGGATCTTTATCGTTTTTTCCTTTCTGGCCGTTCTGGAGCTGGTGCAGATGCAATACCTCAGCCTCACCGTGGGTGAGGGCTTTAACAACTTCTGGCTGGAGGCCAAAACCCCACCTCCCGAAGAGGCAACCGCTCCTGCTTCGGCTTGATTTCCTGCCACTTCACCTAGAGATATGCCCCATTCCTTACATGGGACATTTTTTTTCGCCCGTATGAGTGGTGCCTGCTCTCCCTTCCTGCCAGAGGATTTTGAGAAGGGAAAGCAAAATCACAAAACTTACAATACATTGAAATTCAATAAATTAAGCCTAGCCACTAACCTAGAGCCAGGAACGAGCCATAGTCAGGCCGGGAAGGAGATCGGAAAGGTTGCAGACTTTTCCGTCAAGACAGGGAAATATCTTTCGACCCAAACAATCATACCCATTACGTACTATTTGGCGAGTGAATAAATCCTCCCTATCTTGATCATGAAAGGCATTACGCCAGATACAGAAGCTAGGGGTTAGGGTTGACTCTCCCGACTAGGGATAGAGTCCCCTAATTTTTTTATACCTACCCCAAAGGTTCTCAGGGTCTTTCCAACCCAGCCAAAGATTGTGTATCTTTTTGGCAATCTCCTGCTCCCGCCTGATTAGGGAGGAGGATTCACCAAATTTCTCTGGCTATGTCTTTTCTCTATTTCATCCTCATTGGTATCGCCGCCGGCTACCTCGCCGGCCTGATTATGAAGGGCCGCGGCTTTGGCCTCATCGGCAACCTGCTCGTCGGCATCGTCGGTGCCGTCATTGGCGGCTGGATTCTGGACGCATTGGACTTCTATGCGGGCAGCGGGCTCATCCCCTCGTTGGCTACCTCCACCATCGGCGCGGTGACCCTCCTATTCATCGTCGGACTGATCCGAAGATAGGCAGGCCAAGGCCCCGTTTAATCCCCCGTAGCCGCGAGCAGCGGCATCCGCAGGGTCGCGACAGTCCCTTTGCCCTCCTCACCGCTTTCCAGGCTTAGGTCCGCCTCCAGGGCCTCAGCCCTCAGTTGCATATTGGCCATACCGGCCCCATCGGACGCGCCTTCAGGGAGACCGCGGCCATCATCCTCGACCCGCAGCAGCAAGTGCTGCGGCCGGTAGATGAGCTGGACCTCCACGGACTGGGCCTCAGCATGCTTTAGGACATTCTGGATCAGCTCCTGAAAGATGCGGTACAGCCCGATGGCCTGGGCCTCGCTCAGAGGCCGAGACCGGCCCAGAACGTCCAGCGAAGTCTGAAGCCCCGCAGGCTGCACCCGCTTAACGAGCAGCTCTTCCATGGCCCCTGGCAGGTCGGCCTCCCGCAGGGCGCGCGGCATAAGCGTATGGGCAATGGCCCGCACCTCTTGACAAGCGTCATCCAGGGTTTCCAACGCCTGCGTATAACGAGGTTCCTGCAACTGCTCCGAGAAGGCCCCAAACTGCAGGCGCGTGGCGGCCAGTACCTGCCCCACGGAGTCGTGCAGGTCGCGGGAAAAGCGGCTGCGCTCGGCTTCCTGAGCCTCCAGGGTTTCCCGGATGCGCAGCTGTTGCTGGTGAAGCCGCTCCGCCTCCAGGATCGCCTGCTGCCGCAGGCGATACCGGTAAAACAATAACGCGCCGGCCAATCCGAGTACGGCCAGGCCCAACAAGCCTCCCAAGATCCACTGCTGTTGCCGGCGGCGGGTCTCGGCGAGCTCAGCCTCCTGCTGGGCGATCTGTCGCTCCTTTTTCTCTACCTCGTATTGGGTGCGGATATTATTCAGCGTCTCAATCCGCGCCTGATCCAGCATCGAATCCCGCAAAGGCAGCGCCAACTGCAGCCAGCGAAGGGCTTCTGCGGACTGTCCCTGCGCCTCTGCCAGGCGGGAAGCCATGGTATATACCCGCTCCCGGGCGGCCATTTCATCCGAGAGGCCCAGGTAAACCTGGGCTGAGTCCATCCAGCGCTCCGCGGCGGCAAACTGCCGACGCTTGGTGTAAACTTCCACCATGTTGGCGAGGTTTTTCGTGGCGGAACCAGCCTGTCCATGCTCACGCGACAGCTCAAATGCCTGTTCATACGCGACCAGCGCCGAATCCTGGGCTCCTGCTAACTCAAAGGCGTAGCCGAGATTATTGAGGGTCACCGCCAGGTTTTGCGGGTCCTGCCCGCCCTGGTAAGCGGTACGCGCCATTCTAAAATAGGAGAGGGCGCTATCCAAAAAGGCCGAATCCTGCTCGGAAAAGGATAGATAGCTCCGCCCCAGACCGGCCATATATGTCCCTGGGAGGGATTCTCCCAGCACCTTTCGCCCCAATTGATAACCAAAGCGTGCAAACTCCAGGGCTTTTTCGAAATCCTCCGTATTATCATAGAGCTCAGAGATATTGGTCGACATCGCCAACATGCGGGCGGTATCACCCGTCTGCTCATAGTACCGGAAGGCCTTGAGCTGGGCCTCCAGCGATTTGTCATATATCCCTTTTCGGTTATAGGCGCTGCCCAGATTGGCCAGGGCACTGGCCTCTGCGCCCGGCCGGCCAGCGGCCCGATGGATTTCCGCGGCCCGCTGGTAGCAGGCAATGGCCGTATCCTGCTGGGCCGTCAAAAAGGCGTACATCCCCAGGTACTTATAGGCTTCGCCCAGCAGAGAATCATCTCTCAGGCGAGCGGCCGCTACCCGGCTTTTTTCTGCGTACCGCCCACCGGAGTCGGGGCTTACAAAAAAGAAGCGAAAGGCCAGTTCCTGCCAGGTGATGATCTGTGCGGCACCTTGCTGCTGCGCAGCGGTCGTGCGCAGGGAGTCCAGATCAGGACGCTGCCCGTATGCCATGAAAGGAATGAAAAGGCCCAGCCAGCAGAGGCACCACATGCGTATGAAAGAGCGGATCATTCTCCAGAATCGTTAGGTAATACTTCGGAGCTCATTATCCTACCAGCCCCTGTTGAAAGGCATAGCGGATGAGGCCCGCCAGATTGCGGACCCTCAGTTTTTTCATCAGGTTGGTACGGTGGGTATCCACCGTCCGGGGGCTTATGTGTAGCTGGTCCCCAATCTCGGTATTGGAAAACCCCTCCGCCACCAGAATCAGGATTTCCCGCTCCCGCTGCGTGAGGACGGCAGGACTCACCTCCCCCCCGGCCGGCTCGGCCGGGGGCTCCAACAGGATCTCGGCCACTTCGTGGCCGTAATAGCTTTTGCCCTGCGCCACTCGCCGGATCGCCTGGAGCAGCTCTTCCTGTGCCGTATTTTTGAGCAGGTAGCCATGGACACCGGCCTGCCGCATCCCCTGGATCACACTGCGCTCGTGGTGCATGGTGAGCGCCAGCATGCGAATCTGCGGGGCTCTCTTCCTGATCTCAGCCGCCAGAGCCCGGCCACCCATGCCAGGCATATCCACATCCAGCAGGATTACGTTCGGACGTAGGGCTTCCAACTGCGCCAGCAGTTCCGATCCACTGTTGGCTTCTCCCACCACTTCCAGATCCGGAACCCCCATCAACAGCGACTGCAGGCCATCCAGGATCAGCTGGTGATCGTCTACCAAAGCAATTCGAATCGTAGGCATATCCACAGGTGTGTCTACTTGTCAAAATATAGGGAATTCCTCGGTTTCGGTCCCTCACTCGTCTGTCTCCTCTGCGGCCTCCGGAGATGCCGGTTCCCTCGCCTCCCGCGGCCGAAACCGCTGGTATAGAAAGGACGCTCCCAGCAGGAGCACCCCCAGCACCAGGAAGAGCACCGTCTTATAGGCGATCGAGGTTTCGGCCAGGTCAAAGACAAATACCTTCACCAGCACCACCCCTAACAGCACAAAGGCCGACATTCGCCGCCAGGCGGCGGCGGTCCGGAAGCCCAGCCCCAGCAAGGCCAGGGCATAGACTGCCCAGAGGATGCTAAAGCCCGCCTTGCGGGCCCGCCAGATGGCCTCATAGGTTTCCTTGGCCCCTGCCGTCCAGACCAACCAATGGTAGAGCTCTGTACTCAGCCAGGCCAGCAGCACCACATGTCCTGCCAACTCCATGCCCCGCTGCAGGGACTCCGGTTGCGGCCAGACCTTCCCCTGTCGCAGCACGCCATACCAGGCTAGTCCCCCCAGTCCCAGCAACACATACCGCCAGGCCAGCTGCCACGTCCCCGGTCGAAAAATCTCGTCGGCCGGGTCCATGTAGGCAATGCGCAGCTCCTCAAAGGCGGGCACTGCTGCGCCAAAAAACAGGGCCACCATCACCACCAGTCCCAGCAAGGACAAGACCGCCAGCCCCCGCCGCTGCCACCAGCGGGCATTGAGCAAAGCCATGCTCCCCACAAAGGCAAACCCCCAGGCCACGAGGGCCAGGGTCTGGTAGCTCAGTCGATAAG
>RFHL01000847.1 GCA_003696875.1 Bacteroidota bacterium
CGGGCAACCACGTGCTGATGGCAGCGGCCGATTTTGACCCGGTCCTGATGGACCTTTTCGAGATCGAGGTGGACTACCAGAGCCTGGAAGACAGCCTGCCCTACCGCCTCTACGGAGCGGGCTGGGATGACCGTATCTACCTCCTGCCTCCCACGGCGGGCGGGGCCTACTTTTCAACCTGGGATTCCCGCTATGTCGAAGCCCGGGGAAGGTACGGACAGCGCTCTACCAACGTGCTGGAGGCCTTTGAGGGGGACGGCTCCATCATTTTTTGCACCACCCCGCTCCTTTTCTCCAACTACTATCTGCTACAGGAAAATACCCCCGAGTATCTGGCGGGCATCCTGGCCCTGCTGCCGGCGAGCGGAGGTCCGGTGTACTGGGATGAGTACTACAAAAAGGAAAACCTGGCCCGGCAGCGGCGCCGGTCGCGCGACCGGGACGAAAGCCCGGGCCTGCTGGCCTACTTCATGCAGCAGCCCGCCCTGCGCTGGGGGCTGCTGCTGGGAGCGGTGAGCCTCCTGCTGTACACCCTTTTCGAGGCCAAACGCCGGCAACGGGTCATCCCGGTCATCGAGCCCCTCCCCAATACCACCCTGGAGTTTACCCGTACGGTAGGGCGGCTGTACTTTCAGCGGTCTGACCATCACAACCTGGGCAGCAAGCGCATCAAGGCCCTGCTGGAGCACATCCGGGCCCGCTATTTTCTGCGAACCGAAGTGCTTGATGATGCCTTTATCCGGGCGCTGGCGGGCAAGTCGGGCCTGCCCGAGGCTGACATTCGCCTGCTGTGTCGTCACATCGACCGCTTTCGGCAACAAGATCAGGTGTCCGAAAACCAGCTCATCGAGCTCAATCAGTATATTGAATCATTCTACCGGCAGGCCGCCCGCTAGCGACCTGCCCCAATCGATACGCTACTATGGAAGCCGAACAACCCGAAAGCCTATTTGAATCCCGCACCGAACTCACCGCTTTTCGGGAAGCGGTGGAGCGCGTCAAGCAGGAAATCGGCCGCATCATCGTGGGGCAGCACCAGATGGTGGAGCTTATGATCGCGGCCCTGCTCGCTGATGGGCACATCCTGATTGAAGGGGTACCCGGCGTGGCCAAGACCCTGGCCGCCAAGCTGTTGTCCCGATCGCTGGACATCCGTTTTTCCCGCCTTCAGTTTACCCCCGATCTCATGCCCTCCGATGTGCTGGGCACCTCGGTCTTCAACGTGCAGAGCGGGGCCTTTGAGTTCCGGCAGGGGCCGGTCTTCTCCCAGCTCGTGCTCATCGACGAGATCAACCGCGCGCCTGCCAAGACGCAGGCGGCCCTTTTTGAGGTGATGGAGGAGCGGCAGATCACCATGGACGGCACCACCTATCCGATGGCGCCCCCCTTCATCGTGATTGCCACCCAAAACCCCATTGAACAGGAAGGCACCTACCGCCTGCCCGAGGCCCAGCTCGACCGCTTTCTGTTCAAAATCGAGGTGGGCTACCCCAGCCCGGAACAGGAGGTCCGCATCCTGAGCGAGTTTCAGGCCCGCAAGGGCCAAAACGACCTCGACGCCATCCGGCCGGTGCTCACAGCGGCAGACATCCGCCGGCATCAGGAGGTGGTGCGCGGCATCCACATCGAGCCCAAGCTGATCGAGTATATCGTGCGCATCATCGATCGCACCCGCAACAACAAGGACCTCTACCTCGGGGCTTCGCCCCGGGCCGCGATCAACCTCATGACCACGGCCAAGGCGCTGGCCGCCATGCGTGGGCGCGACTTTGTCACGCCCGAGGACATCCAGTACATGTGCGGGCCGGTGCTGCAGCACCGCATCATCCTGACTCCCGAGCGGGAGATGGAGGGCGCTACTCCCGGTAGCGTGGTGCAGCAACTCGTCGAGCAGGTGGAGGTGCCGCGTTGACCCATTTACAGCCAAGTATGAAGACGTATTTCTACCAAGCCGCTTTCTATCTGGGCCTGGCCCTCGTCATCCTGGGCATCGCCCTGGTGTTCAACGATACCTACGACTGGGTGTCGATCCCGATCAGCTCCCCCTTTGCGGTGGGTATGGGCCTATCCTTTGCCGGCATGCTGCTCTACGGCTGGGGCCGCTACCACTGGAAAGGCGATACATTGGAATAACCCCCTGGCATGATCCCATTCTTCCGCTCCCTCTACCTGGCCCCCCGCCTCTTTGTGCTGCTGGGCATCAATGCCGGCCTGTTTGTGCTGGCCTTCATGCTGCCGGTAGTCTTCGGGGTGGCGCAGGTAGCCCTACTGCTGATCAGCCTCTTTCTGGGGCTGGACCTGCTCCTGATGTACGGGGGCAAAGGGCGGGTGGAAGCCAGCCGGGAATTGCCCGATAAGCTGTCGAACGGCGACCCCAATCCGGTCGCCCTGGAGGTGACACACAGCTACCCCTTCGAGCTTACGCTCGATCTGGTGGACGAGGCTCCGCCGGAATTTCAGCTACGCAATCAGACAATCCGGCTGGCACTGCCAGCCGGAGAGCGCCGGGAGCTTACCTACACCCTCCGCCCCGTGGAGCGGGGCGAGTATGACTTCGGCGACCTGCATCTCTATGCCCGCAGCCTGCTCGGCCTGGTGATCCGGCGCTTTTCCATGCCCCTGGCCGGGACCGTGCCCTGCTACCCCTCCTACATCCAGATGCGGCAATACCAGCTGCTCGCGATCTCCAATCGCCTGACCGAGATGGGGGTGAAGAAAATCCGCCGGCTAGGGCATACGACTGAGTTTGAGCAGATCAAGGAATACGTGCGCGGCGATGATTATCGTACCGTCAACTGGAAGGCCACTGCCCGCAGCGGCAAGCTGATGGTCAATCAGTACACCGACGCCCGTTCACAGAATGTCTACTGCCTGGTCGACAAGAGCCGGGCCATGAAGATGCCCTTTGAGGGCATGAGCCTGCTCGACTACGCCATCAATGCCGCCCTGGTGCTTAGCAACATTGCCATCTACAAGCAGGACAAAGGGGGACTTATCACCTTTGCCGAGCGCGTGGATGCCACCGTACCGGCAAGCAGCAAGGCGACCCAGATGAACCGCATCATGGAGGTGCTCTACAAGCAGGAGACCCGCTTTCTGGAGGCCGACTACGGCCGCCTTTTTGCCTACCTCAAGCGGCAGGTGCCGCAGCGCAGCCTGCTGGTGCTGTTTACCAACTTTGAGTCTCTCACCGCTTTGCGGCGACAGTTGCCCTACTTTCAGCGCATGGCCCGCAGCCACCTGCTGCTGGTCATCCTCTTCGAAAACACCGAGCTGCACGAGCTGCTCGACAGCCAGCCCGACACCACCGAAGACATCTACATCAAGGGCATCGGGGAGCATTTTTCGCTGGAAAAACGCCTCATCGTCCGGGAGTTGGAACAGCATGGCATACCGGCTATCCTGACCCCGCCCGAGCAGCTCACCGTCCATACGGTCAACAAATACCTGGAGATGAAAGCCCGGGGCATGATCTAGATCAAGCCCCTCTCAGGGCATAGGATGCCGGGAGAAAAAGCGCCAGAACCGATCGGCGGCGACATAGCCGGCGGGGTTGTTGCCGCCATTGGGATAGCGATGCTCCAGGCCCTTGACCAGGGCAAAAATATACGGCCCCCCGCCAGCTTCAAACCCTACGGCGTAGTGCCAGTCTCCTGACTGGGTGTCATAGGTATCGCCCAACCCGAGGACAGCCACCCAGCGGTCCATAATCGGACCAAAGAGGCTGTCCGTACGCAAGGCCTCCGGAGAGCTCGGCATCGGCAGCCCGCCCCGCCGCTCCAGGATGCCCGGGTCGGCGGCACCGCCGACCTGAAATACCGGAATCGGCCGGGGAGCGACCGGGTCGCTGAGGGTAAGGTCTCCGCCCACGCCGGCCACGGCGGCAATCACATCGCTGGCCTCAATGGCCAGCCGGAAGACAAACTGTGCCCCGTTGGAAAAGCCACTGGCAAAGACCCGCCGCCGGTCGATCACAAAAGCGGAGTCCAGATAGCGGACCATGTCCCGGACAAACTGCACATCATCGGGCAAGGCCTGCCCGGGACAAACGTAGGTCTCCAATTTGCCATCATTCCACTTGGTAGTCTGCTTGCGGCGGCCATCTTCTTCAATACAGTAGCTGAGCCCGTCCGGAAAGACGGCTATAAACCCCTCGGCATCAGCTTTTTCCTTCCAGCCAGAGATCCAGAAAAATTTTTCTCCGTTGCCGCTGCTGCCGTGAAACATGAAGACCACGGGCAGGGGACTCTGACCGGTATAGCCAGCGGGCAGGTGCACGATGAAGGTACGGGTGTACCCGCCCGTTTCGAGCTGATGGTAGGCAGGCAGGGCCTGGGCTCCGCCCCGGAGGGGGAGCCATGCCCAGAGCAGGCAGGGGAGCAGGAGCCGGATCAGATTCATGTAGGGATGCATAGGTGAAGGGTTTTCCCTTGGTAACGCGGGGTCAGGATTTTGTAACCCGATGCTAATGAGGCAGACATACGGAAAATGACATAAGTCACCCTTTCCCAAAATCAAAAGCATTCAACCCAAACCTGGCTATCTGCTTATTGCAAATGATAGCAATATTATTAACTCAGAAAGCACTAATTTCTCTCATGAAAGCAAGTACCCATACTTTCGATACGAAGCTGCCCGCATTTTTGGCGAATGCCCCGGAAGCCCTGGTAAGCTGGCTGGAGCGCCACCCCGATCTGACCTGGTTTGCCCGGGCCGAAGACATCCTCGAGGCCGCCACGGCCGGAGACCCGGACCAGGAATACGAGGTGGCCTATGACGTCCCCGGCAAAGGCCGATACGTAGAGGCCCGCGTACACCGCGTCCGCAATGGCCTGAGTGCCAACTATACAGAGGCGTACATGCGCCGCCGGGACCCCGGCTGCATGGTCATTGGGGACGACAGTCCTACGGATAAAGAGCGTTTCCAGGATCGCTTTGGGTATCCCTTTGCCGACCTGCGTGCCGAGACCCTGACCTGGCTGGAGTCCCAGCCTCTGGCGCTCTTTGTCTTTCAGGCGGGGCGGCAAGGCCTGGGCGAAGGGGCCCTCGTCATCGCTCCCGCCAACGCTGGCTTTTTTGCCTACGGCCTGGCCCTCCTGCAAGGCATCCTGGATCCCTCAAGCCTGTCCCCTTCCTTCCGGATTGGATCGATCATCTATGTAGCGCCCCCCTTCCGCCACACCCACTTTGGGGGCAAGCAGGTCGTGGTACACAACCGCAAGGCCGGCCTGCACGAGCTCTTTTCCTACAATTTGTACCCCGGTCCCAGCGCCAAAAAAGGCGTGTATGGGGTGCTGATTGGGCAGGGTGAGCGGGAAGGCTGGGTCACGGCCCACTGTGCCACCGCCGAGGTCACCAGCCCCTACGACAATGTGGTCACCTTCATGCACGAAGGTGCAAGTGGCGGGGGCAAGAGCGAGATGCTCCAGTATCCCCACCGGGAGCCAGACGGCCGCATTTGCCTGGGTGACCATCTCCAGACGGGGCGACGCCGCTTCATACGCCTGCCGCAGGCCTGTCGCCTGCGTCCCGTTACCGACGATATGGCCCTGTGCCATACCCGCCTCCAAAAAACCGAAGGCAAGCTCACCCTCACCGACGCCGAGGAGGCCTGGTTCATCCGGGTCAATCACATCGAGCAGTATGGCGTAGACCCCCAGCTGGAGCAGCTGACGATTCACCCGCCTTCTCCCCTGCTCTTCCTCAATATCGATACCACCAAGAAGAGCACAGCGCTCATCTGGGAACATATCGAAGATGCCCCCGGCACACCCTGCCCCAATCCCCGGGTCATCATGCCCCGGGAGATCGTGCCCGGCGTGGTGGAGGAAGCCGTCACGGTTGACATCCGGAGTTTTGGCGTCCGTACCCCTCCCTGCTCCCGGGAAAACCCCACCTACGGCATCCTGGGACTCTTTCACGTATTGCCTCCGGCGCTGGCCTGGTTGTGGCGCCTCACCGCTCCCCGCGGCCACGGTAACCCCAGCATCGTGGATACTGGCGGCATGACCAGTGAGGGCGTAGGCTCCTACTGGCCCTTCTCGACCGGCAAGCGCAGCACGCAGGCCAATCTGCTGTTAGAGCAGTTTCAGCGCTGTACCCGGACGAGCTACACCCTCACCCCCAACCAGCACATCGGGATATGGAAAGTCGGCTTCATGCCCCAATGGCTGATGCGGGAGTATCTCACCCGCCGGGGGAGCGCGCAGTTCCGGCCCGGGCAGGTGAGCCCGGCCCGCTGCAGCCTCCTGGGTTATGAGCTCAATCAGATGGTGATCGAAGGCGAAAAAGTCCCCGAACGCTATCTGAAGGTCTATCAGCAGCAAGAAGTCGGCATCGAAGGCTACGATCAGGGGGCTGAAATTTTCCGGACCTTCTTCGAAACCCAACTGCAGAAGTACGAAGCCTCCCAGTTGAGCCAGCTGGGCCGGGAGATCATCACCTGCTTCCGTGATGGCGGCAGCGTCATGGACTACGAAGGGTTGATTCCCAGCGATATGCGCCCTCGGTAGGGCATGGAGGTTCGGGGGCGGTGCCCAGGCACCGCTTCCCGGACTTTTTTCTTAAACGCGCCGTATCTTTGGGGATTCCCCACGCTATGCCCCAGTTTACCGGCCACCATCTGATCCACCTCTCTGAAGCCCCCTCGACCAACAGCCTGGCGAGTCAGCTCCTGCCGGACCAGCCGGCCGAGGGGACGGTGATCCGCGCCGATGCGCAGACGGCCGGCCGGGGACAGCGGGGCAATAGCTGGTGGGTCGAGCCCGGGCAGAACCTGACCTTTAGCCTGATCTACTATCCTACCTTTCTCCCTGTTGCCCAGATCCACCTGATCAGCAAGCTCACGGCGCTGGCCGTGCGGGAGGCCGTCGCCTATTGGCGGCCGGAGGCGGAGGTCCTGATCAAATGGCCCAATGACTTGCTCCTCAATCGGCAGAAGGTAGCAGGTATTCTTATCGAAAACCAGATCGGGCAACGCTCGCTGCGCTCGACCATTATCGGCATTGGACTCAATGTCAACCAACAACACTGGCCGCCAGAGCTGGCAGGCCGGGCCACCAGCCTGGCCGCCATCGGGGCGGCCTTGTCCCTTGACGAGGTGTTTGCCGATCTGCTGACCCGGCTGGAAACCTACTACCTGATGGCCCGACGGGGGCAGGCCGCGGCTATTGACCAAGCCTATCTGCAGCATCTGTACGGTTATGCCCAAAGGGTGAAGGTACAGCGGGCAGGCCAGCTCTACCGGGAGCGGCTCATCGGGGTAGACGCCTTCGGCCGGCTCTTGCTGGAAGGGGAGGCAGGCCAGCAAGCGTTTGATGTGAAGGAGGTACAGATTCTCCCCGAGCCGCTCAATCCACGATAAAGGGCTCGTACAGGCGGTTTTGCTCCGTACTGACAATCACGAAGTACTTGCCTACCGGTAGGGGCTGGGTGTAGGTCACCAGATTTTGCTGACCGGCCTCGACTTCGCCAAAATACAGGACTGCCAGTTCGCGGAGCTCGCCATCCATGAGCTGCATACGCACCTGCTGCCGGGTACGGGAGCTGAAGCGGACATTCAGCAGGTCCTGCCCTTCCCCTTCCCCGCGCAGCAGATCAAAAGTAAAACTGCCGGGGTTTTCTTCGGTGCGAACCATGGTAGGCGCCGAGGTGACCACCTGGCCAAATTTGTCCTCATTGCTGATGCGGTAGTAGTACACCCGGTTGCTTTGGACATCGGTGTCATAGAAGGTGTACTCGGATAGCTCCTCCTGATTATAGCTGCCGCGCACCCGCCGGAGAGGGCGGTAATCGTTGCCGTCGGTGCTGCGCTCGACCCAGTGGGCGTAACAGTCCCGCTCATAGGCCGTCTTCCACTTGACCGTGACTACCCCATCGATGTAGCGGGCTTGTAGGAGCCGGTAGCTGGTTGCCTGCGCATGGGGCAGGGTCCGGGAACGGGAGTTGATGACCCAACTGCCGTGGATGCGCAGGAACTCCATGGCCGGGTCGGGCAGGTTGTTGATGCGAGGGGCCCAGCGATAGTCCTTTTCCTCCGGTAAGGCAAACATGCGTCCCTGGTAGTCGCTGGTTCCGGGCAGGAAGTCTACTTCTTCCTTACGGCTGAGATAGCAGCCGTCGACAAATTCTCGTTGCCGGTCAA
>RFHL01000848.1 GCA_003696875.1 Bacteroidota bacterium
ATGAAAAGACTTATAAGAATATGAGTCAGGAAATCCGAGGAACCACGCCCTACCTTTCCCTAAAGGAAGCCGCCGAACTGGCGGGCAAGTCCGACCGCACGATGCGACGCATGTTTGCCCGCTGGGAGGAGAGCGACCCGGAGATGATCCGAGAGGCGCTCCATGAGGCGGGCCACCTGGAGCGGCAGGTGGATTATGATTTTTTCATGCGGCAGGTGCCGGTGCAGGTGGACGAGCAGGGCCGCAAGCAGGCACGGGATACCAGCGCCAAGATGGAAACCCTGAATGAGGTGCGCCGGGAACTGATGCGGTACAAAAATCAATACCGAAACCTGGCGTCAGAATATGAGCAAGCCGAGCGGAAGTGGCATCGCTTGAAGGATGTCTATCTGGAATACCAGCAGGAACTCCTGTCTCTTGTTAAGGAAACCAGAAAGGTGGGTGAGCGAGAGAATGAGCTCCGCTGGCGGCAAGGGCTGCTTGTGGGAGCGGTGGCGGTGGGACTGATATGGTTCACCCTCTATCTGGTGCGTCGCAACTCGGCAGGGTAGGGAAGGGTTGTGGGTTATTGGGTAGAGAACCTTTCCTTGTTCTCACCCATGGCCATCATTCCTTTTCACTCAGGCGTTGCAGGGTAAGAAGGTCTTGCTGGTAATCCTCCTCATTGTAGTGCATCGGAATCTCGCGGCGGGCCAATTCTTTTTGCAGCACAAATTGATGCACCTGGGCCAGTTCGGCCGCTTTACCCAGGGTATAGAGCTGCTTCTCAAATAGAAAAATGGCCAACTCCAGGCGCATCTGCGCCTCTGGCACATTGGCCTGGGTGAGCATTTGATCGGTGATGAGGATTCCCATATGGATCACGTTGGTATAGAAAGATACGAATTTCCGGTGATGAGTGATTCAGTCGCATTGGGGTACATCAAAAGGGCCTGCTTTCATGTACAGCAGTTTGCGGGCACGAAAGGTCTTTGTATGCCTTTGAATTCATGTGCCTCTGTACTCCACTGGTCATTTTGTCCAAGGGTGTTTGGGTTTGGAGAAGTAGCCCCAAAAGTAGCCAAAATACCTGCCGGAATACGGCTGGGGGGATGGTGAATGCCTGTCCGCCGGATACGCTGGAAGGTTCTAGTGGGGCGCTGTGCCCCCCTGCCCGCTGGGCGGGCCGCCTGCGCGCTTTGCCGACGCGAAGGGGGACAGGGGCTGTGGGGCCGCAGGGCGGCCAGCCAGACTCTGGCCCCCTTGGCGAGGGTTTGTGGGCTGGCGGAAGGCCTAATCTTGACTTCGGACCTCACAGATTTCCATCCGAAATGTGGAAAAACGCTGATTGGACAGCGCAATCCTAGGTTCTTCCCTGGCGAAGGGGTGATTTTACCTGATTAGAGCGGGGTTTGGGACTTTTGCCCGGAAAATCGGGGGGTGGTCATTTTGGCCAGGGTGTTTGGGGGTTAAAAAGCTTCCAACAAAGCTGCCAAAATACCTGCCAGAATACAGCTGGAAGGGATAGGCCTTGTGGGGCCGCTGGGCGGCCTGGAAAGCTTTTGTGGGATGCTCCCCTGGCGGCCTGATGGGCTCGTGTCCCCCCTTAGCACGGGCCTGTGATCTGGCGGAAGCCCTGATCTTCACATCCGGCCTTACAGATTTCCATCGCGAACGCTGAAAACCCATAGGGCACTGTCCCAAACGCTGTTTCCTGTATCTGCGCTGGGAACCCGTGGTATTCCAAAGGCTGACAAAGGATTCGTCCCGGCAATCAGTTGGGAGTTCCTCTCACACCTTTTCCGCTCTCCGGGTTTGAAAACCCCTTCACCGATTCTTGCCGCAGAGGGACGCTTGAATTCACCCAGGAACTTGGCGTAAGTGGACCAAAGGGCCCGAGGTACAGTAATTGGCTTGCTGACCAGCATGGCAATAATCGTGATGGCTTCGTCAGATGCCTTTAGGAGTCGCATAGCAGGTTTTCTTGGGCTTGTAATGGGGAAGATCGTCATGGCACTTATGGGGAGCGTGAGCGCACCGAGAATTGCCTGGTGATCATCTAGCCAAATGAAATCCCTGGATTCAAAGACCGCATCCCAAACCTCAATGATTGAGGCTTCCATGGCGACACTGGTAGGCCCCATCCTATGGCCCTGGATCACCGACCGGATAGCATGCCGGTCTGGGTACAGGCA
>RFHL01000849.1 GCA_003696875.1 Bacteroidota bacterium
CGGCGGCATCGGGACCCCCATCGGGACGCCCCCCAATGCCATCGCACTCAAATACCTCACCGGCGATGCCGCCGTGAGCTTTGGTGCCTGGATGGGCTTCGGGGTGCCCTACGTGCTGGTGATGCTCTTTATCGGCTGGCGGCTGCTGTTGTGGCTCTTTCCCATTGCCACCCCGGCCATCAAGCTGGCCATCAAGGGCCGCTTTCTCCAGACCTCCAAGGCCCGGCTGGTATATGTCACCTTTGCGGGGACCATCCTGCTCTGGCTCACGGACTTTCTCCACGGGATGAACTCCTATACCGTGGCGATGTTGCCCGTGGGGGTCTTCCTGGCCTTTGGCATCATCAACAAGGATGACCTCAAGAAAATCAGCTGGGACGTACTTTGGCTGGTCGCCGGCGGGATCGCCCTGGGCCTGGGCCTGGAGCGTAGCGGTCTGTCAGTGCACCTGGTGGGCGAAATTCCTTTTGCCGAATTCTCCCCCCTGCTTATCTTCTTTATTGCCGCCGTCCTGACCATGGTCATGGCCAACTTCATGTCCCACACCGCCTCGGCCAACCTGCTGATGCCCATCATCGCCGCCCTGGGCGTGAGCCTGGAAAGCATGACCGAGATCGGTGGGGTCAAAGCCCTCATCATCGGGGTGGCTCTCTCCGCGTCGCTGGGGATGGCCCTGCCGATCAGCACGCCACCCAATGCCCTGGCCCACGCCACGGGGCTGCTGGAAACCAAAGATATGGCCAAGGCGGGCGTGCCGATCGCCCTGATCGGGCTGGTGCTGGTCTTTGTCACCATATACTTAATGCGCCTGACCGGCTTTGTCTGATCGGATTTTCCTCCATCGAAACCCTACCTCCCATGGCTGAACAAAATACCGTCGCGTCCTGTGTGGACATCACCTGGCTCCGCGAAGCCTACTTTTCTGACCCGGACAAGCAGATCCGGCTGGAGAAGGGGGAGGTATTGCTGCGGCCCGAGGGCCTCAACGAACGCCTCTACCTGATCCTAGAGGGGACCCTCGTGGGCTATATTCAGGACGATGCGGGCGAACCTTTTGAGATCTTCCGCTCGTCAGAGGGGACCTTCGTCGGGGTGTACAGCTATTTTTCCAAAAAGCACCGCTCCTACTCCACCGTGGTGGCCGAGGCCCCCTGCCTGCTGGCCTACATCGACAAGGACCAGCCCACCTTCCCCGACGAGCAGGGCCGCACCTTTGCCGAACACTTTTTGCCGGTGATCGTCCATGAAATCTACACCCGCCAGCTGCTCACGCAGCGCGTGAGTCTGGCCAATCAGCGTGCCCTGAAGCACCTGCTGCGGGCCGAAAAGATGGCCACCCTGGGCCAGCTCGCGGCGGGCCTCGCCCATGAGCTAAACAATGCCATCGGGGTGATCCAGCGCAAGACAGAGTGGCTGGCCGATCGCCTCAATGAGTACCTGAAGGAAAAGGACACCCGCAACATGTACCCCTTTTTCGACAAGGGTTTTCGCAAGGGCAACTGGCTCTCCAGTCTGGAAATCCGCAAGCGCAAGCGGGAGCTGGAGCGGCGCTACGGCATGGACCCTATCCTGGCCAAGAAGCTGGCCAAGATCGGCCTGAGCGAGGAAGAGATGAAGCCGCTGGCCTCGCTCTCTCCCGGACAGATCCAGCGGATCAATTACTACTTCGAGACGGGCATCGCCATGCACGATATCCAGTTGGCGGCCAACCATGCCGCCCATGTGGTGCGCTCCGTCAAGGAGCTGGGCGCCGCCAACCGGGAACTCTTTGCCGAGGTAGATCTGAACCAGACGCTGCACGAGGCCCTCTCCCTGGCCAAGAAATACCTCAGCGGTGTGGATGTGCGGATGGAACTGGGCGAATTGCCGCCCCTGCAAGGCAACCCGGGGGATTTTGTCCAGGTTTTCCTCAACATCATCAAAAATGCGGGCGAAAGCATGGCGCAGGACAGCTCGCGGGCCTCACGCCTCATCCTCCAGAGCGCCATCCAGGAACACCAGATCCTGGTGGAAATCATTGACAATGGGCCCGGCATTCCTCCCGACATCAAGGACCGCATCTTCCAGCCCAATGTGAGCACCAAAGTCCAGGGACTCTCCTTTGGGCTGGGCCTGGGTCTATCCATCGTCCAGCGCCTCGTCGAGAGCTATGGTGGCCACATCTCGGTTGCCAGCCGCCCCGGCCGCACGGCCTTTTCCATTACCTTTCCCTTTGACAAGACCCCGACTCCCCATACCCCCTGATCTGCTGTCTCGCCTCTCAATCATTTGACCTCTGACCCCAACGATATGGATGCCCTATTTATCCTGTGTATCGACGACCAACGCGAAGTACTCGATGCCATCAGCAAGGACCTGGCGCCCTTTGAAGGCCTGTGCCAGATCGAGGAATGCGAATCGGCGGCCGAAGCCGAAGAGCTGCTCGAAGAGCTGGACGCGCAGGGGGACCTGCCCGCCGTGCTCATCTCGGACCATGTGATGCCGGAGAAAAACGGCGTAGAATTTCTGATGGACGTAAACCGGGACAGCCGCTTTGCCGCCACCAAGAAAATCCTGCTGACCGGCCTCGCCACCCATCAGGACACCATCCAGGCCATAAACCTGGCGGCCATCGACAAGTATATCGAAAAACCGTGGAAGGTCGAGCATCTGCTGGCCACGGTGCGCACCCTCCTCACGGAGTTTGTCCTGGCCAAAGGCCTGGACTACAGCAGCTACCGCGACCAACTGGACCTACCCACCCTGCTGGCACATCTTAGCAAAAACGGGTAGCCTCCTCCGCGTAGGTACCCGCTCACGGGGCTGCGCCTTTCTTTTGCCATCGATAACCCTTTTTATAGACGGGACAGGCTTCGGCTTGTCCCGTTTTTTTGGGGTAAAGCGGGCAAAATGGACAGGCTCAAATTGATTTGAGACGTCTCAAATCGCCATTTGCGGCGCTTGGCAGGAAGCACGGGACCTATTTGCTCCCCTTGTTTCACGTTTAAGGTCAATCTCATGCGCCCCTTCATCCCCCCCAAATCCTACTTCCTTTCCTACAGTCTTTGCCTGGCTATCCTCCTTCTCACCCTTGGCTTGCTTTCCGCCCAAGCCCCCTTGCATGGCAATGGCGACATCACCCGGGAGACCCGCCTGAGCGGCGAGGTCTTTCACCAACTGGCGGTCAAGACCTATTGCAACGTGACCGTCCGCTGTGGCCATATGCCGCGTGTCGTCGTCGAGACCGACGCCAACATCCAGGACCATCTGCAGGTCTCGGTGCGTGGCGGCCTGCTCTCTATCGATACCGATACCTGGATCGAGCCCAGCCAGATCCAGGTGCTGGTCGAGGTCCCCTTCCTGCATCGCCTGCCCAACTGCGGCTGGGGCCGCGTCACGGTCGAGGACCTGGAGGTAGAAACCTTCACCCTCGCCGGCAAAACCGGCACCTTTTTGCTGTCCGGCCAAGTAGAAACGCTCATCCTCAAGGCAGGAATCGGGACCATCGACGCCGGGGCGCTCAAGGCCCGGCGGGTGGAGATCCAACAGGATGGTCACGGGACGAGCCTGGTGCAGGCCGATAAGCTCCTGACCGTCAGCGGATCCGGCGGTCGCATCCGCTACCTGGGCCAGCCCGGCCTGCAATCAGCCGATGGCAGCGCCATCGACCTGGGACCCTATGTCCCGGCGACCAGCCCCGCCGAGCCGGTCGAGTATGTCGAGGTGCGTGTCCGCAACAACCGGCCGGCCAAGAAAGATTTTTATATCATGGGCCCGCCCGGGCGGGCCTTCAGCTACGGCTTTCCGATGCAGCCCTTTGCGACCCACAAAAAGGTGGTGCCCCCCGGCACCGAGATTTACGAAACCAACTTCCTGGGCCTGCGCGGCCAGCGTCTCCTCACCATCCAGGCCGGCGAGGCCGGCCAGACCCTCGACCTCTATCCCCAAAAGTAATTCCCCATCCCGGCCACTCGCCACCCCTCGGAGCTGCCAGGCTGCTGCCTGGCAGCTCATATGCGGGAGTCAAACGCACAAGGCCAGGATATTGACCTCAGGGAGACCTTTCTGCCGGAATACCACCCTACCGGCGGCAACTGCGGCGGCATCAACGGGGGAAACATGCTCTTCCTCCGCTTGCCCTATTCGGGCATTGAAATGGATATCCCGCTCTTTGGTACCTTTGCCCC
>RFHL01000850.1 GCA_003696875.1 Bacteroidota bacterium
CCCCCGGATGGGCGCCTGCCCAGCCGGGGGACACGCCCTCTCATAATAAGTGGGAGAAGCCGGAAAATAATCGCAACTTGGGAACTCCAACCGCAACAAGGATTATGAGCCTGCTCTGGACCCTGCACCTGGCCAGTACCTGGATGATGACCGGCATCATCTGGTTTGTGCAGGTGGTCCACTACCCGCTCTTTGGGCGGGTGGGGCAGGCAGAATTTGTGGCCTACGAGGCCCAACACACCTGGCGCACAGGTCTGGTGGTGGCCCCCCTGATGCTGATGGAGCTTGGCTCTGGCCTGCTGCTCCTTTGGCGTGAAGGAGGCAGCTGGCTGTGGGTGAACATAGCGCTGCTGGCCGGGATCTGGCTGAGCACGGCCCTAATTCAGGTACCGCTGCACGGGCAACTTCACCAGGGATGGGAAGCGAGCCGGGTGCGCCGGCTGGTGGGAAGCAACTGGATACGGACGGTCGCCTGGACCCTGCGGGCCCTGCTGTTGGCGGGATGGGTCTGGGAGGAAGGACTCATTTAGCAGGCAATCATGACCATGAACAAATCAACCTTATTTGTGACAGATCTTGACGGCACGCTGCTCCGCAGCGAGGGTAGGCTGTCGGCTTACAGCCGCGAATGGCTCCTCAAACTGCTGGAAGCGGAGGTCCCGATCACGGTAGCCACGGCGCGCAGCATCGTCTCTACCCGGGAGGCGATCGGGGATATCCCTTTTCGGTTGCCGCTGATCTGCGGCAATGGGGCCTATATCATCGATCCCGGGACCGATCGGCACCTGCAGCTGCATGCGATCGACAAGGTGCTGGCAAGCGAGCTGTGGCACTTTGTCTGCCAAGAGGGGTTTTACCCGATCCTGAACAGCACCTACCGGGATGAGGAGCGCCTTTACATCGGGGAGATAAAAAATGAAGCCATGAAATGGTACCTCTCGGCCCGTGAGGTCGAGGGCGATCCCCGCCTGGCCTACGCGCAGGACTGGGAGGGCGTGATGGCCGGTGAACTGATCTGCCTGAACATCATGGAGCGAAAACAGCCGCTCCAAGCCCTGGAAGCGGCCATTCAGGCCCGCTACCCGGGCCAACTGGTGACCTATACCTACGAAAACTGGTTTCATCCTGAGTGGTACTGGCTCTCGGTCTATGACCGGCGGGCCACTAAGGCCGGAGGGGTGCAGGTGGTGATGGCCGATCTTGGCGTGGGGCCTGAGCAGGTGGTGGTCTTTGGCGATGGACTGAATGACCTGAGCATGTTTGCGATGGGGGCCAGAGGGGTGGCTCCCGCCAATGCGGCCTCGGAAGTACTGGCCCTGGCGCAGGAGGTGATCGGAACCAATGACACAGATAGTGTGATCAAATACATCGCGAAAACGACCGGTCACACAGGGGACGAGTAGGCAGAGGGTTTGGAGCTTTAATTTGTACACTGCTACGAACCTTTTGCCTATGCGCATGAAAAAAGCCAAACCGGCCTGGATCAAGCCTGTCGCCATTAAGATTACGCCCAAATGGCCGACCTGGAATTTTGGCCGCTTCCGCCGGCCGGGACCGGAAGGGCCGTATCTCCAGATCGATGACTCGACTTCCCTGCGTCCCCTGACCGAGACGGACGGGGAGCGGGTCTTTTTTCTCGTCGCCTCCAACCGCTCCTATTTACAAGCCTGGCTGAGTTGGATCGAAAGCATCAGGACCCTGGCCGACGCCCGCCGCTTTGTGCGGGCGGTGGACTACCGGGATGTCTTTACCGGACAATGGGTATGGGGAATTTGGTACCAGGACAAGCTGGTAGGCCTGCTCGACTGCAACGAAGGCCACCGTGGCCGCCGGGAAATATCGATCGGCTACTGGTTGGCGGCGGGCTATCAGGGCAAGGGGATCGCCACCCGCGCCGCCCGGCGCTGTGTGGATCATGGTTACCCGGTGGCCTTTCACTTCGACCCTCTGATCTACTATCCCCAGTGGGAAGAGGATTACCGAGCCCTCATCGGTGAGTTGTTCGAGTCTATCCCTGCCTCCTCCGTGGCCTGGATCTCGGTGGGGGCATTGCGCCTGCCTCCGGGGCTCAAGGAGATCATCCGCCAGCGCTTCCCCCGCAGCCGTGTGCCCCTTGGAGAGCTGCTTCCCGCCGGCGACGGGAAACTGCG
>RFHL01000851.1 GCA_003696875.1 Bacteroidota bacterium
AGCAGTTGTGGCGCAGCCGCAAGCGGTTCGGCGCCTCCACCAATTATCTGATCGGCGCCATCGAAGATCAGCGCTACAACCAGGTGGAATACTTCTATCTGCCCTCTCCCATCGTCTTGAGTGACCTCAACCAGGACGGGATTCTGGAGATCATTGTCAACCGCAGCCCCGATTACTCTTCCCTGCTCCCTCAAGGGTTCAAGTATTATGAGGCCGGCGAGATCGTATCCCTGTCCTGGAACCAGCTCGGACTGGTGGAGAACTGGAAGACCCGCGAGGTGGGCGGCATGGTCACGGCCATCCGCCTGGGCGATTTGACCCACGACGGCGTGCAGGAACTCATTGCCAGCATCGTCATGGGAAAAGAGATGCTCAAGTTCTGGGAAAGCCGCAGCGCGGTGTTCAGCTACGACATCAATGTCGCCGCAGGCGCCCAGCGCGCCAATAAATAGCGGAAAATACCGGTGCCGGGGTGTGCCCACCCTCGCCCGCTGGGGGCGGCCCCTCGCGCCGGCTTCACCGGCTGACCCTCGGCGCCAACATCCGCGCCGGGCCTTGTATTCGCTATGATCGATTCCCTGCTGAAGTTTTGGGCGCACCTCCCTATGAGCGCTCTGCATCGAGCGGCGGCGACCCTCGGGCCGCTGTGGTGGACCTTGGATCGCCGCCATCGGCAAACGGCCCTTGCCAACATCCGCCTGGCATTGGGGCTTCCCGAGGCTGAGGCCGAACGCCTGGCGCGCGCCAATTTTGCTCATCTTCTCGAGGTCTTTCTTCAATTTCCAAAGGTTTCCCGCATCACCTCACAGAACTACCATGATTACGTGGAGTGCTCCGGCGCCCACCACCTCGATGCGAGCCTCAGGCGCGGTCATGGTGCGCTGCTGCTCACCGGCCATTTCGGCAACTGGGAATGGCTGGCCTATTGCTCTCCCTTCCTTTTCGGCGCTCGTCTCAATGTCATTGCCCGCCCCCTGGATTGGCAACCCCTCAATACCCTGGTCCTCAAGTACCGGCAAGGATCCGGAAATCGGTTCTGGGACCGCAAGCACGTATCCCTCAAGGTCCTGAGGGCGCTGG
>RFHL01000852.1 GCA_003696875.1 Bacteroidota bacterium
AGTTGGGACAGAGGAGCAGCGTTTCCTCCGGCTGGGAGGAGGATTCCCGGGAGCCCGCGGCCGCATCGCCGCGCAGGCGGCGCGGGCCCCCTGGCAGGCTGCCGGTTTCGGCCTCTTCCTTGGGGAGCAAAAAGGCCAGTCCCAGGTACACCAGGATGGTTACCCCGGCGCTCAGCCAGCCACTGATGACAAAGCCCAGGCGGAAAATCGCCGGATTGACTTCGAAATAATCACCCAGACCGGCGCAGACGCCGGTGAGGCTCCCCCGCTTACGGACAAGACGGCCCTTACTGCCTCCATGCAGGAGGTTCCGGGCATGGTCTACAAAGCGCTGAAACGCATTGGGAGGCGTGGATCGTTTCTGAAGCTCGGTCATGGGAAAGGTGGAAGGCATGGGCGGATCTTGAGGGGAAAGATAGGTTTTTTGGGCAAAGCCCGGGAAAACAGCCCTTCTAAAAGAGGCTTTTGCCTCAGAATAGGTTGGAAGCAATTGGGAAAATCTCTGTTATTTTAGCAGCAGAAAGCCCTGTGTGATCTGCTTGATCTCTGCATTTATGACCATCGATTTTCGCAGCGATACCCTCACCCAGCCCACGCCGGCCATGCGCGAGGCCATGGCCCAGGCGCCAGTAGGCGACGATGTCTACGGAGAAGACCCCACCGTAAACGCCCTGGAGGAGGAGGTGGCGACCCTGTTTGGGAAGGAGGCGGCAGTTTTCTGTCCTTCCGGCACAATGTGCAACCAGATCGCCATCCGCATTTCCACCCAACCTCAGGATGAGGTGATCTGTGACCGGCAGGCGCACGTCTACCTCTACGAGGGCGGCGGGATCGCCGCCAATTCGCTGGCCTCGGTACGCCTGCTCGAAGGCGACCGCGGTCGCCTCACCGCCGCCCAGGTGGCGGCGGCCATCAATCCCGACGACGTCCATTTTCCCGTGAGCCGGCTGGTTTGTCTGGAAAATACCGCCAACAAGGGCGGTGGCAGTTGCTATGACATCGCCCAGATCGCGGCCATTCACGCGCTTTGCCGGGAGCGTGGCCTGCGGCTCCACCTCGACGGGGCCCGCCTGTTCAATGCCATCGTCGCGACGGGTACCGATCCCTCCGAGTTTGGGGCTCTCTTCGACACTCTCTCGGTTTGCCTGTCCAAAGGTCTGGGCGCCCCGGTCGGGTCGCTCCTGCTGGGAAGCCGGGCCGACATCAAACAGGCCCGGCGGGTACGCAAGCTCTTTGGCGGAGGAATGCGGCAGGCCGGTATCCTGGCCGCCGCCGGGCGCTATGCCCTGGCGCATCACGTGGACCGGCTGGCGGAAGACCATGCGCGCGCCCGCGCGCTGGGGGATGCCCTGGCCAAGGCCAGTTGGGTAGGCGAGCTGTTGCCCGTCGAGACCAACATTGTGGTCTTCCGGCCCGATCCGGGTCAGGTCTCCAGCGAGAAGCTGGTGGCCTACCTGGCCGAGCAGGGGATCCGGGTTTCGACTTTTGGTCCGGGCTACCTGCGTATGGTCACACATCTCGACATCGACGATCTCATGTTGGAGCGGGCGGTGGAGGTGCTGCGGCGGGCAAGCTTCCCAGGGAAAGAATAGGAAAGCTTTTTCGCCTTTGCGTAATTAATGTGCACATTTAGGCAACATTCTCTTCTTAGCTTCTTGATCATGCGACCCTTGCTGCCTTTTTCCCGATGGCTCATGTTCCTGCTGTTATTCCTGCCCGAGGCGTTGCCCGCCCAGGGGACCTACTCGGTCGCCCGCCGCTGGAATGAGGCGCTGCTACAGGCCATCCGGGAAGACTTCGCCCGGCCCACGGTGCACGCCCGCAACCTGTTTCATACCAGTCTGGCCCTCTACGATGCCTGGGCGGTCTATGATCCGGTGGCTGACCCCTGGTTTTTGGGCAAAACCGTCGGAGACTATACCTGTCTCTTTGCCGGGGTGCCCGAGCCCGCCGACCGGCGGGCAGCCCAGGAGGAGGCAATGAGCTATGCCGCCTTCCGCTTACTCACGCATCGCTTCCAGGATTCGCCAGGGGGAGACACCACCCTAAATCGCTTTCAGGCCCTGATGGATAGCCTGGGCTATGATCGGTCGGTGACTTCGGCCGACTATACCACTGGGTATCCGGCGGCCCTCGGCAATTACCTGGGACAGGAACTGATCCGCTTTGGCCTCCAGGATGGCGCCAACGAAGCCTCTGAATACGGCAACCGGGCCTATTTTCCGGTTAATGTTCCGCTGGTGCCCACGCAACCCGGTAACCCGGGCCTGTTTTTCCCCAATCGCTGGCAACCGCTTTCTTTCGACCTCTTTATCGATCAGAGTGGCAACCCCATTCCCGGATTTACGCCCCCTTTTTTGAGCCCGGAGTGGGGCCATGTGGTGCCTTTTTCGCTCCAGGAGTCGGACAAAACCGTCTATCGCCGCAACGGCTTTGACTATCCTGTCTATCACGATCCGGGCCCACCACCCTACATCGAGCCCAATACGGCCGGGGGCGCAACCGAATGGTATAAATGGAATTTTGCCTTAGTGGCGGTGTGGGGCGCACACCTGGACCCTGGTGACAGCGTGCGTTGGGACATCTCTCCGGCCAGCAAGGGCGGGCTCAGCGATTATCCGCAGGATGTCTCAGCTTACCCCGACTTCTACAATTTGTTGGAAGGAGGCACCCCGAGCCCTGGCTATGAAATTAATCCACACACCGGCCAGCCCTACGAACCGCAGTATAAGCTGCGGGGAGACTATGCCCGGGTGTTGGCTGAGTTCTGGGCCGATGGCCCCGACTCGGAGACGCCGCCGGGGCACTGGTTTTACATCCTCAACCACGTAAGTGATCACCCCTTGCTGGAAAAAAGGATTGGGGGCGAAGGCCCGGTCGTGGACGACCTGGCCTGGGATGTGCAGGCCTATTTTGCGCTGGGAGGAGCCATGCACGATGCCGCCATCAGCGCCTGGGGGATCAAGGGCTGGTACGACTATGTACGCCCCATCTCGGCCATCCGCTGGATGGCCGGGCGGGGACAGTCCTCGGATCCCAACCTGCCCAATTATGCGGCGGATGGTATTCCGCTGATTCCCGGATTCATCGAGCTCGTGATGCCCGGCGATAGCCTCGCCGGCCCGGATGAGGCGCACCTCCACAAGATCAAGCTCTATTCCTGGCGTGGACCCGACTTCATCGACGACCCTAAGGTTGACATGGCCGGGGTGGGATGGATATTGGCCGAGAACTGGTGGCCCTACCAGCGGCCGACCTTTATCACCCCGCCTTTTGCGGGCTATGTGTCCGGCCACTCCACCTACTCCCGGGCGGCGGCTGAGGTCCTTACCAAGCTCACGGGAGATCCCTTCTTTCCCGGTGGGATGAGCGACTTCCGGGCTCCCAAAAATGAATTTTTGGTGTTTGAAGAAGGCCCTAGTGAAGACATCATCCTGCAGTGGGCGACCTACCGGGATGCCTCGGATCAGACCAGCCTCTCCCGCCTTTGGGGCGGTATTCATCCCCCAGCCGATGATATTCCGGGGCGATTGATTGGAGAGGCAATCGGCCTGGAAGCCTATGCCGAAGCGGAAGCCCACTTCCGGGGGCGGACGGCGACCGGCGCTTTGGTCCCCACCCTGAAGGTGTACCCAAACCCTGCTACCCCCCAAAGCGGCCTGACGCTGGAATTTGTGCGCCGTACCACCGGTACGGCCGAGTGTGTGCTGCTGGATCTTTCCGGGCGAGAAGTATTTCGCCAGACAGTGGCTCTGGCCGAAGGCCTGGTTTATGTGACGTGTCCCACTGAGGGATTGGCACCTGGCTTGTATCAGTTGCGGCTGAAAGATGAGCTGGGAACCCGGACCTTCAGGGTGCAAATCATCCCCTGGTGAAGGTGCCCACGGTTAGTTGAGCCAATAGGACAGCTTGGCTACCAGGGCGCGGTTGCGGGTGAGGCCGAGCTCCGGGGCGTAGTTGTCAGTATAGACAATGAACAGGTCTGAGACCGGTGCGTAGCGCCACTGCAAGCGCACGTTCACATTCAGGTTGTCGATCTGATTGTTGTACTGCACAAAGGTGGTAAGGAAGAGGGCATCGGTAAAAGTCACATCCAGGCGTGGGCCAATGAGCAGCAGATGGGTGGTACCACTGGGAAACATCAGCCGGTTGTACGTAGCGACCAGAGCGAGGCTCCCATAGGGTTGCCAGCGGTAGTTGGCTGCCATATCCAGGGCCAGGCGCTCGCCATGGAAAAAGCCTCCGTAGCGGGCCCCCAGTTCGTAATTGAATAGCTTGCGGGCATCGGACTCAAAACCGGTGGCTCCTTCCCACCAGGTATAGACGCTTCCGGTAGGTAAGGTGTCGCCGCCAGCATTGGTCGGGTCAAATGGGGCGAGCAGCCGCACGTAGCCCCGCTCCAGCTCGGCAAAGGCCGAGCTGCGGTTCAGCCATTCGATGGCATAGACGATCTGCGCTTCCCGGTCGCTGAGTTGCCCGGCCTCATCGAATAGGTAGCTGGCCTCCACCCGGGGGCCGTGGTTGGCGATCTTGCCTCCGGGGAAGAAGCGGTAGCCGGCTTCGCCGGCAAATTCGTAGATGCCCGTACGTCGCACAAAGCCGGCATCGGCCCGGTAGTCGCTGCCCACATGGCTATGGGCAAAGGCCACGGAGGTCTGCTGCGTCGCATATTCCAGGCTCGCCCCCCAGGCCTGGCTGTTTTTGGCCCGGGTGTCGGGCCGGAACCCCTGATGGTAAAAAAACTTGCCGTTCCAGCGGTTGTCGGCGCTGGCAAGGTTGTAGTCCACCCCCACCACCCGGTTGTAGCGGTCGGGCCGGTCCAGACTGTCGGTGGGCAGGCCCGTCAAGTTTTTGTTGACCAGAAACATACCGGCATTGGAGCGGGCAAAGACCTTGCGTTGCAAGGAGGCCACCGTGAAGTTGGCGGCGGATAGGGCATCCGTAGCGCCGGTCTGCATGTTGAGCAGACCCAGGCGCCAGTTGCGGTCCAGGTTGCCACTCAGGCGCGCCCCGGCGCGCACGGGGGCATCGAGGCCGATGCGGCGGGAGAAAAAGGGGCGAATGCTGAAGGTGCCATAGTTGGCAAAGAGGTCGTTGTTCTCCAGGAAAAAACGCCGCCGCTCCGGGAAAAAGAGCTCGAAACGGTCGAGGTTTGTCACCTGCCGGTCCACTTCTACTTGTGAAAAGTCGGGGTTGACCGTCAGGTCCAGGTTGAGGGTGGGGGTGAGGCCCATTTTGGCGTCTATCCCAGCCGCAAAGCCGGTTTGGGCGGCTTCCTTATGCTCGTAGTCCTGCGAAACCCGGGCTGTTCCGTAGGGGATAAAGGAAACAAAAGTGCGGTTGCGGGGGGGAGGCTGGTCCCAGACCAGGGTGCCGGTATAGGCCAGGCTGGCCGTAGGAAACTGCCTCGGTACCGGGGCCCAGGCCGATTTTTCGTTTCGCTTCAGGTCCAGCCGGCTGAAGTTGATGCCCCATTCGGTGACGCCTTCCTGATAGCGGATGCTTTTAAAAGGGATAGCCATCTCCATAACCCAGCGATCATCATGGTTGACCACCGCCGAGCGCCACTTGCAATCCCAGTCGAGATTGACGGAGCCGCCGTTGGATTGCAGCCCATCCCACTGGGCCCCTGCCGCCGACAGCCCGAAGGAAAACCCATTAGTCTGGTCGTTGTAGGTGTCCATGAAGAGGAGAAAGTTGTCGTTGCGACCAAAAGTGAAGTCCCGGCGCAGCGATTCGACTGGCCGGGCCCCAGGCACGGTGTCATGAAAAATGATGCCCAGATAGAGAAACCGGTCGTTATAGGTGAGCATCACCTCGGAGGGGCTGCTGGCAAAGCCGGTATCAATAGGCAGCACTCGGGTGAAATCTGTCGCCCGCTCGGCGGTCTGCCAGGGACCTTCGTCCAGGACCCCATCAATCCGGAGCATCTCATCCGTTTTCCGGATGTGGATGCGGTAGCCGGCACGGTTGGGGGTGGCGGATTGGGGCCAGGCCTGGGCGATGAGCCCCAGAAAAAGCCAGCCCAGCAAAGAGGTGCGTAGCGAGAAGAAGGACATGGTGGGGAAGGTAGTAGCGCATGGTCAGGGGAAAATACCCCGGCTTTGGCCACTTCCCCAACATCAAAAGTCACTTTGGTCTTACTTTTTCAAAAATCATTCCTCCTAGCCATTGGGAACAGACAGCTGCAGGCCGGGAGTCAACCGTTGGTAATCGCCGATTTCCTCCCGGTTGGCCTGGTAGAGGCGGGGCCACTGGTTGGCGGCGCCGTAGTAGCGGGCGGCAATCCAGCCCAAGCTGTCGCCTGGCCGCACCAGATAGTGCGGCGAGGGAGCAACGGAAAAAGTCTCCCCGAATAAAGCCCCCAGATCGGCGGCGATCTGCTCGCCGTGGCGCAGTCGCAGATCGGCTTCTTCCTCGCCCTCCCGCAGGTAGTGTCCCATGAGGGAGTGGTCGGTAAATATTCCCGGCGCTCCGGGCGCCGCCCGGTTCGGGATTGCAGGGTCGCGATATTCGTCCCTTAGCCCCAGCACATGACCCAACTCGTGCGCCCGGTGGATCGGCGGGGCTTCCAGAAACCAATGGGTAGGTTCGTCGGCCCCTGCTTTCGGATGCAGACAGACCGAGACATGGCTGTCAGCTGCGGCCGAAACCCACCGCAGGCCCATGCGGAGGGCATAGGTCTGCCCCTGAGGGTCGGTCAAGACAAAGCGCTGATCAAAATAGCGGGAAAAGGCCGTCTCGGCTTGTGTGCGGACGATCTGGCAGGCGCCCTTTCCAACCCCGCCCTCTGGCCGTAGATGGATCCGTATCTCAATGTCTACGGAACTGCTCCCTTTTCGTGCCGCATAGGCTGAGGTCCAGGCGTAGGGGCCTTCCTCATAGGATTTTTTCCATTCCAGGGGCGGAGGCGCAGGCATGAAGGGGATGCTTAGGGGCGAGTGTCAAACGTACCTCTTGGGCTGAGGCGCAGTACCCGATCCCGGAGGTTATCGACGTAAAAAGGAACCTGTCTGGCGTCGTTTTCATGGGCCATCTGGGCCGTTTCGCGGCTGGCCATGCCCAGGATGCGGGGCCAGGAGCAGGCTGACTCTGGCCCGGACAGGTGGTAATTCATGGACCGGCGCAGCGCGTAAGTGAATAGCCCCCCAATCCGGGGATCGCCATAGGCATACTGGTCCGAACTGGACTGGACCATGAGGTCGCCGCGGGTCTCCAGAAACAGGCGGCGATAATTCTCGGCTCGGCCACGCATGGGAGCCATCCGCATCGCAAAAGGGCGCTGGGTGGAGTAGGCGCAGCAATCATAGAAGGTCAGCAGCAAGCCAGGTTGGCGGGAAAGCAGCTCATGATGCACCCGGTCGATGGCAAAATTATAGCTGCCCAGGCGGAAGGTGGCAGCATCGCCGGCTTTACGGTCTGCGGCTACGCCATGACCGGAATAATAAAACCAAATGACGTCGTCCGGACCGCACTCCAGGTTGCGGATGGCCTCAATCAGCACATAGGCAGCGAGGGTTTCCTGCGGGTAATAGTAGGGGACCAGTTCCAGGCCGGTGGCATCGGCCACTTCTTGGCCCAGGGCCTGGAGGTGAAGAAAATCCTTGTCTGAACCAATCACGGTATCCCGCAAGTCAGCGATGGCAAAAAAGAAAAGGCGGCCCGCGTCCTGACCCTTGGCCGGTGGGGCAAAGAATAGGAGAATAGCGAGGGCGTAAAGGGAGGTGCGGAAAAAGGTAGGCATGGGTACGATGGAGTCGAAAAAAAAAAGCAAGACGGCCGCTCTTTGCATGTTTACGGCTAAACCTACAACGCGGCGGGAGATAATTTATGTATCTTTCGGGAAAGGCGTATTTTTTGCGGCGAAGGAGCGAGCGAACGGTTACACTTTGTTTTTTGCTGGAATAGCTACCCAAGGGACATGAAGCATATCGCAGATCAGCAACTGCTGGCATGGCTAAAAGGGGCCGAATCGGCCGCGCAAGACAAGGCCCTGCGCTATATTCACCAAACCCATGGTCCCGGCATCAGCGCATGGATACGCAAAAACAAAGGTCAATCCGCCGACATCGAGGACATCCTGCAGGAGGGCCTCTTTATCCTCTACCAGAAATGCCGGGAGCCGGATTTCCAGCTCACGGGCACGATGGGCAGCTTTCTCGGCGGCATCTGCCGCCGGCGCTGGCTCAAGCGGCTGGTCCGGAACCGGGAGGTTCCGGTCGGCGAGTTTTACGACAGCCAGCAGATGAAGGGAGAGGACGACAGCCACTACCTGGAGGAAAACGAGCGGGACAGTCTCCTGATCCGCCTCATCGGGCAGCTGGGCAGTGACTGCCAGTCCATTATCCTACTGACGTATTATGAGCGACTCAAGACTCGCGAAATCATCCAGATGATGAACATCTCCAACGAACAGGTGGCCCGCAACAAGCGCAACAAATGCATGAAGCGCTTGAGGGCCCTGGTCTGGGAGCATCCAGAGATTCGGGACAGCCTTCGCTAGCATTTGATTTTCAAAGACATCCCCTCATGAGCAATCGGGAACACATATTTACTCTGTTGGAAGCCTACGCCGCCGGAGACCTGAGTCCGGCCGAGGCGGAGCGCGTACAGCAGCAGCTCCGGCAGGATCCGGCTTATGCCGAGGTATGGCAGGAGTTGGAGGTCTTGCAACAAGGTGTGCAAGCCTACGGGCGCGCGCAGGTGCGCGCACGCATCCGCACCCTCGTTCAGCAAGAATCCCTACCTGCCAGGACACGCCCCCTCTGGCAGCGACCCTCGGTCTGGACGGGTGTAGCCGCCTTGGCGGCGGTCATAGCCCTCCTGATCTGGGTAGGCCCTATGGGATGGGTGGGCCCCTATGCGGGTTCGGAAAGTACCTTTGAAGTAGCTCCGCGCGCAGACGAGAAGAGTCTGTCTGGAAGTCAAAGTGCCGAGGCAGAAGATAGCAGCTTGCAGGAACGGGCCCAGGAGGCACTGGCGGGTCCGCTCGAAACGGTCGACGGGACCAGTCGCAGCGTGGTGCCGATGCCCGGCCTGCGCGCCTTTGAGGCGGGGGATGATGCTGCTGTCATCCGGATTCTGGCTGATCAGCAAGGCAAAATGACCTCCTTGCAGCAGTTGATTCTAGCCGTGAGCTATCTGCGCACGGGAGAGATAGCCTTGGGCAAGCAGCTTCTCGCCGACCCGGACTTGGCGGAGCGCTATCCCGTGCCGGTAGCCTGGTATCAGTCCCTTGCCCTGCTGTTACAGGGCGAGACCGAGGCGGCCCGGCAGGCTTTGGAGCAGATTGATGCCCAGCAGCCCCCTCATCCTCTCCGCGCCCGAGCGCGGGCGCTGCTGGCCCATTTTCCGCCTCTCGAATTCGGAGAGTAAGGGATGGATTTGATATCAAAAAGCCCCGGGACGTCCCAGGGGCTTTTTTTCGGTAAAACACCGTTAGAAGTGAGGGCCGCGTTTCGTACCTCTCACGATCTCACTTAGAGTGCCTCCAGCAGCTCGGGGGCGATTCCCACGCTGGAGAAACCGCCATCATTGTAGAGGTTTTGCATGGTGACGCGTCGGGTCAGATCCGAGAACATGGCGACACAGTAGTCCGCGCAGTCTTCGGCCGTAGCGTTGCCCAGAGGCGACATCATCTCGCCATAAGTGAGCATCTTGTCAAAGCCGGACACGCCCGTGCCAGCGGTGGTGGGGGTCGGAGACTGGGAGATGGTATTTACCCGGACCTTGGCCTTTTTACCAAAATGGTAGCCAAAGCTGCGGGCAAAGGATTCCAGCAGGGCCTTAGCTTCGGCCATATCATTGTACTCAGGGAAGGCGCGCTGCGCGGCGATGTAGGTCAGGGCCAGGATAGAGCCCCATTCATTCATCAGGTCGCGGTTATAGAGAACCTGCATGACCTTGTGAAAGGATATGGCCGAGATGTCATAGGTTTTGTGCAGCCAGTCGTAGTTCAGGTCGGTGTAGGGCCGGCCTTTGCGTACGTTGGGCGACATGCCGATAGAGTGGAGCACGAAGTCGATTTTGCCAAACTCCGCTTCGGCGGTATCGAACAGCTTGTTGAGGTCGTCGATGCTGGTGGCGTCGGCCGGGACGAGCGGGGCCCCCGTTTTTTCGGCCAGTTCTTTGATTTTACCCATACGCAGCGCAACAGGGGCATTGGTGAGAATCAGGCTCGCCCCTTCGGCGTGGGCTTTTTCGGCCACCTTCCAGGCGATCGAGTTTTCGTCGAGCGCACCGAAGATGATGCCTTTTTTTCCTTTGAGAAGACCGTATGACATAGGGAAAAAGATTGATGGAGAAAGCAGGAATGTCGCCTGCAGACAGGCGGTTCTTTTGGCCGGGCAAGTACGCAAGATTTTCTACATCAAGCAAGTGACGAAACTTCGGCCTCAGGGCCCGGCTTCCGCCAGATTTGACTCCGAACGAGACCCCCCAGACGGTCCTCGCTTGCGCAGAGTTCGTAGCCGCGCCGGGCAAAGGCCTCTTCCCAGGCAGGGAGGTGCCGGGCCGTGATCCCCGCCGTGAGGCGGAAGAAACTGTACATGAAGCCAATCAACAGGCGGGCCGGTCCGCCCCGCCAGCCCGGCGGCTGGCGAAAGTCGCTAACCAGCCAGAGACCTCCCTGCCGGAGATGTCCCGCAAGGTGGTCCATTTCTGCCTCCAACTCTGCCTCGGGAAACAGGTCCAGGACAAAGGGGGTGATGACCACTTCGAAGACCAAATCCGGGGACAGGTCGGCAGCGGTGCCGTGTTGCCATACCAGCGGAATAGCTGCCGCAGGCAGTACCGCCTGGGCCCGCGCCAACATCCCGGCCGAAGCTTCCAGATAATGAATACAGGCCGGTCGCTGGTGCATCAAAGCCGGTAACAGACTACGGCCAGTACCTCCGCCGACGACCAGGATGCGGCGATTGGCCGGGATCTGGCGGACGATCCCGCAGACCGCTTCATCCAGCTCCCGGCCAAAAACCAGCCCCTTGAGGCCATCATACCAGCCCGCAACCCGATCAAAACCTGTCTCTGATTTTTTCATGGCTGAAACATACGGTGCTTTTGTGGGTATGGCAATGAGAAAGGGGCCTCAGGCCCCGGAGAGGATGATTCGATACGCGAAACAGTAGG
>RFHL01000853.1 GCA_003696875.1 Bacteroidota bacterium
GCGGTAACGGCATGGTGGGCATGGGCTGGCAGCTCAGCGGCCTTTCCTACATTGCCCGCACGCAGTATGGCAACGGCATCCATCTGAATGCAAACGATACCTTCGTGCAATCCGATATCGGGATCCTGGTCAAGCAGAGCGACGGGAGCTACCATAGCAAGGACGAGAGCTTCAGCAAGTGCTACCCCTCGGATACGAGCGGGAACCCTGCCTCGTGGACCTGCAAGTCCCGCAACGGCGGACGCACGGTCTATGGGCAGCGCGTGGGCTCGCGCAAGTGGCTACTCACTCAGGTAAGCAACTCGCACGGCCTGAGCTATACGGTCAGCTATACCTGCCCGGGCGGCACCTGCTATCCCAGCGTCATTACTTATACAAAGAACGCCGGAGCGGCCTCCTACCGCACGGTGAGCTTCAGCTACGAGGGCCGCACAGACAACGCAATGGATACGGACGGTGGCCTGTCGGTGCGTCTTACGCAACGCCTGAAGTGGATCAGCGTGAGGTCCGCAGGTGCCCTTGTGCGGAAGTACCGCCTGGACTACCAGTATGGCAGCGCCACAGGCCGCAGCCGGCTGATTGCCGTGCAGGAATACGGCAGCAACGGCACAAGCACCCTTCCGGCACAGACGTTTGCCTGGCAAGAGGGGGGAAGTGGACGTTTTGGGAATGCTATTGGTTGGTCAGATGCCAGGAATTTCAATGGCTGGAAATTCGGAGGTATTGGTGACTTTAATGGTGATGGCAAATCCGATATGATGCTCTATTACAATGATGCATCAAGTTGGCGAGCCAATGTGGCCCTTGGAGATGGCCCCTCCCCCGACCTGATGACGACGGTTCGCAATGGCCTGGGGAGCACGACGACGGTGACCTACAAGCCCGCCACGCAGGTAGCCAATGCGATCTTGCCTGCCAGGACGGTCTGTAGCAATGCCAATGCCTCTCCGCGTCAGCTTGTGACAAAGGTCACAACGACGGATGGCCGTGGCAAGACCTACTCGGCGAGCTTTTCCTACTACAATGGGCGCACCTATCCAGGCAAGATACCGGATCAGGCGAACCTGGGCTTTGAGTGGACGAAGCAAAAGGACGATAACAGCGGTGCCTATACATTGACCCACTACCGTCAGGACAAGCCCTTCGAGGGCCGCGAGGCGAGGAGCCTGAGCTATGCCGGCAGCGGGGCCTTGATGTCCCAGACAAA
>RFHL01000854.1 GCA_003696875.1 Bacteroidota bacterium
GATGACCATCAGGCCCAGCATGACGGCCCCAGGCTTCTGCCCAAAGGGGCGCAGCAGCACCCGGGCGAGGTTCTGGTCCAGCCGGAATTTGGTGGCGGCCATAGCCAGGAAAAACCCGCCCAGAAACAGCAGGATGATGGGCGAGGCAAAGGTGCCCATGATTTCCTTGTAGGACATCAGTTCGCCCAGGCGGGCGGGATCCTCGGCGGTCCGGAAGGGCAGGAAGCCCTTGTCGGAGACCATCACCAACTCCGCCACGATGATCAGAATCGAGGTGGCGTAGATCGGGATGGGTTCCAAAATCCAGAACAGGGCGGCGAAGACGAAGATGGCGATGATGCGCTGCTCGACCAAGGTGATTCCCTCCAGGGGCATCCAGGAGGTGGGGAGCAGGAGGATAATCAGGGGCAGCGCAAGGGCCAGAAGGGTTTTGATACGGTTCGCGGACATAAAAAATGGGTACATAAGGCGTGCATGGAGATCTCTCAGGCTTGAGAGGCGAGTAGCAGCCAGAACACCGCGAAGTTGGCCGCCTGGCCTTCCCCATTCAATCCGGCGAATCACCCGGCGCTATGATTTTTATCATCGGGACAGGCTAGGGTGCCAAAACAGCACGCCACCGCCGCTCCCGGCGGTGGCGTAAGCTCAATATAGCCAAAAAGCCAAAACGGCCTATTTTTTGCCTTTATCCTGAAAGTAAAGGACGGCACTCGCCCCGAGGTACAGGATCAGTCCGATCAGTCCCAGCCAAAAGGCCCATTTGATGGCCTTGAGGGCAGCCAGGACGAGAAAGACCGCTACCAGGGGGGTGACCACCTTCCCCCAGAGCGGCATGGCCATATAGGTCTTGAGCAGCCAGTTCTTGTTCATGGGACTCGGATTATGTGGGGTGATAAGGAATCTTTCGGAAAAAATACGAAAAAGTTGCCAGGCAACCTTGCGCCCTGCCTCCTGCGTATGGTAGGGAACTGGGTCAAGGACGGCGTTTCGATCGCAAAGGATGGAAAAGGCATGCACATATATGCGCAAAGGGTGCCTATGGGGGCTTATGCTCCTGGCTGGCTTGTCCAGCCGGGGGCAGGTGTTTGATGACAGCCTCTTCCGGGCCGAGGCGGCCCGGGGGCTGGAGCAGACCTACGACATGTCGTTTGAGGCGGCCGCCACCACCTTCCGGGACCTGCGCCGTCGCTACCCACAGCACCCGGCTCCGCACTTCCTCCTCGCCACCAACCGCTGGTGGCAGGCCTACATCACCACCGATCCCTACTACCACAAGGAGATCGAGGTGCAGATCGATAGCGTGCTGCTGCGCAATGCCGCCCTGCGCGGGCGGGCGGGCTATGAGCTGGAGTACACCTTTTTTCAGTACATGGCCTATGCCCTGCAGACGCGTCTCTACATCCTGCGCCAGGAATGGCTCTACGCCGCCAATGCCGGGCGCAAGGCCCTGCCCTACCTCAATCCTGGGCTTCAATATGCCCAGCAAAGTCCGGAGTTTTATTTCAGCGCCGGCATTTACCACTACTATGCCGAGGTTTATCCGGAGGACCATCCCTACGTGCGTCCCTTTATGTACTTTTTTCCTGATGGGAATGCCCGGCTGGGGCTGGCCGAACTGGGCAAGGCGGCTCGCACGCCCAACTATACCCAGGCGGAGGCGATGTACTACCTTGGGGACATCTATTTTCACGAAGAGGGAGATACGACTGAGGGGCTTGCCCTGAAGGCCCGTCTGCACCGGCGCTATCCGCGCAATACCTGGTTTCGCCTCAGCTATGCCCGGGCTCTGATCCTTGCTGGTCGACTGGCGGAGGGAAAGGCCCTGCTGGACCCCATGGTGGCCGCTTTTGAAGCGACCCCTGGCCACCGGGAGCGCCGGCTGTCGAGCCGGGTCACCCGCCACACCACGCTGGTGATGCAGTATGTCTATGCCACCCGGGGGCAGGCGCTGGTGCGCCTGGGAGACCAGACCGCCGCTGAGCGAGACCTACGGGCCAGCCTGCGCTGCCACGAGCTGGGCCACCGGCCCGAGGATCCCTATTTGCCCGAGGCCTGGTTTTACCTGGGAGAATGCCTGCGGGCGCAAGACCGGCATAAAGAAGCCCAGGCAGCGTATAGACGCTGCCTGGACTTGCCGGCCAACCGGGCCGTGCGGGCCGCCGCCGAGGCGGCGCTGGTAGATTGAGGGGCTATTCGACCCGGATCAACTGGTCCACGTGCTGGCCGTTTTCGTCCTGAATCCGCAGGTAGTAGAGGCCGCGCAGGTGCTGGGCTAGTGGAATCTCCAGCAGGTGGGCGCCCGCCGGCAAATGCTGGCGGCGCGTCTGCACTTCCCGGCCTTGGACATCGTATAGCTGGGCCTGGATCGCACTACTCCTTTGCAGGCTGAGGCCGATCCGGACAGCACTACCCGCCGCGACGGGGTTGGGGTAGGGGAGTTGGGTGAAAGAAAGGGCCGGGGGCGTGATGGCGGTGGTGCTGGGCAGGCCCAGGTAGAAGGGCTCCCGTCCTACGGCGAGGTCGGTAGCGGCAAAGTAGAGCCGCCCGCCAAATTCGAAAAAATCGCCGGGGTTGGCGCCTTCCGGCCCGGGGACCATGTCACTTACTAGCTGGGTACCCGCAGCCGTGCCGTCGGTGACGAAGAGTTCGTACACAAACTCATCTTCGGCGTGGACGCTATCCGCCCCGGCAAAATAGACCAGCGAGTCGTTCCAGACGTAGAAGCTCTCGCCCGGCAGACCCGTGCCGAAAACGCCGTCTTTGGGGCCGGGATAGAGGTCGATGATCATCTGGGTGCCGGCCAGGGTGCCGTCGGAGATCCACAACTCGCGCCCGTGGTCGAGTTCGGCGTTGAAGACGACCTTCCCATCGCCAAAGGGCATGAGGGCGCGGGGAAAGATGTCGCCAGTGGGGAAGTCAATGGCGACCGGGTCGCCCGTGTGCTGGTACACGTAGAGTTCGAAACCCGCCGTGCCTACCCCATCGGACACATAGTAGAGCGTGCCATCCGAGTCCACAAAGTCCCGGGGCCTGCTGGAGGCGGTGGTGCCAAAGTTGCCGATGAGGTCGGTCGGGCGACCGGTGCTGTCGGTGCGTCGCACCTCAAAACCGGAATTGGTGCCCAGCGCGCCAAAGTAGATGTAGCCACCCGAGGCCGTGAAGTCAGCCGGGTGACTGCTGGGGGTACCGTCATTCAGGTCCTCAATCATAAAGGTGCCGTTGGCTGGGCTGCCATCGCTGTACCACGGCTCTATGCCGTGGTCGGGGGTATAGCCCGCAAAGAAGGCGATGTCGTTGATGACGGTCAATTCGCCCCGATAACCATCCTCGGGGCCGGGCGCGATATCGGCGACCCGGTAGGTGCCGGCGGCGGTGCCATTGCTGCGCCAGAGCTCGACGCCCTCGGTAGGGGTGTGACCGGCAAAAAAGAAGAGGCTGTCCCCGGCCACGATGTCGGTGATGCCCAGGGAGATACCGCCTGGTACCAGGTCGAAGAAGAAGCCGGTCCCGGCTACTGTTCCATCCGACACATAGAGCGAGCCGCAGCTGTCGGGGCTGAGGAAGATGTTGCAGCCGCCAAAGTAGACCTTGTTGCCCAGGCGTATGATGTCGGTGTCGACCTGGTAGGCGCCCAGGCCAATGGTGCCGGCCTCGGTGCCGTCACTGGCAAAGAGGTATTGCGTTTGAAGTAAGTTGTTCGCTTCGAAGACGAAATGTGTTTCTGACACCGCCGCCCAGTTGTGGGGAGAGGAGTCCATGCCAGGGAGCAGATCTTCCACGTCTTTCAGAAGGGTCTGGGCATGCAGGGGGCCAGCCAGCAGAGCCAGAGATAGGGAGAATAAGGCTATGAGACGCATAGGTTGAGATTAGGAGGGTCAATAGATGATGCTTGCTGGCAATATTATCGGGAAATGCCGGGGGCGACCATTACCCATTTGGGTAATTTTTGGTTGGGAGGGGGGGCGTTACTTTGGTGTAATGGGTTTATAATCAATGGTTAAAGGGGTGGGAGTGTGATCACCCAGACCTCGCCCGGCATGGGGTTTTGGGCCTCAAGGAGGTCCGACCCCTCTGGGGTCGTGGGGAAACTTGGCCATGGCTACCAAGGTGCGACCGCTCTGCGGTCGGCCGGACGGCTGCGGGGCATCGGATGTTCGTGCCACCTCGCTCATCCGGAAATGCCCCGAACCCCAGCGGGGTTCAACCTTTGTAGGACGACAAGAGAAACCGACGCCGTAGGTGTCGGACCTGATCCCCGGCGAAACGTCTCTCAGGCGCAGCCCAACCCCCAGCGGGGTTCAGCCCTTGCTTCCCTTACTCATAGCAAATAGGTGCCTCGGTATTTTTTCTGCCGGAGGTTTGCACTTTTACAGGCAGGGCCTATATTTGCCTATGAATTTTGGCAAATGAACCACATGTCCCTGCATGTTTATCATATCTGGTGGTGGCGCGCTACGATCCTCGGTCGCAGCCGGTAGCCATTCCGGATGATTTTCATCCAACCTGAATCGGGCTTACTGACGGCGACGCAGTAAGCCCGATTTGTTTTGTGCCCACAATGCTCGTCTCGGTTCCCGCCTCTAATCATCTCATCGAATGCCCCGCTATACCCTCACCACCCGCTACAAGCGCCTGCTCGCCGATACGGTCACGCCCGTGAGCGCCTACCTGCGCCTGCGCGACCATTTCCCCAATGCCCTGCTGCTCGAAAGCTCGGACTATCACGGCGGCGACAATACCTACTCCTACCTCTGTCTGGAGCCCATGGCGGAATTTCGGCTGGCCGATGGCCTCGCCACGCAGCGCTATCCCGATGGCAAAGAAGAGTCCCATCGCCTCCCCGATAGCCGGACCCTGCCCGGTCTGTTACAGACCTTCCTTGACGCCTTTGCTGTCTCGGGGCCAGATTTGCCCTTCAGCTACAACGGCCTCTTTGGCTACCAGGCCTACGACACCGTGCGGCATTACGAAACGGTGGACATCGACAGCTATCCCGATGCGGAACGGGATATCCCCGACCTGATCTATCAGGTCTTTCGTTTTGTGCTGGTAATCAATCATTTTCATAACGAGCTCTACCTTTTTGAGCATAGCTGGGATGAGCGCGAAAGCCGCCTCGGCCGGATCGAAGCGCTGCTCAACCAGCAGCGCCTGCCGCAGTACGATTTTGGGCTGGTGGGCGAGGAGGAAAGCAACATGGACGATGAAGGCTATCTGGCGATGGTGCGCAAAGGCATCGACCATTGCCTGCGGGGCGACGTGTTCCAGATCGTGCTGTCGCGCCGCTTTTCGCAGGCGTTTCGAGGCGATGAGTTTCAGGTGTACCGCACCCTGCGGGCGGTCAACCCTTCGCCTTACCTCTTCTATTGCGATTATGGCTCTTTCAAGCTGATGGGCTCCTCGCCCGAAGCCCAGCTGATCATTCAGGATGGTACGGCCACCATCCATCCCATCGCCGGGACTTTCCGGCGGACGGGGAATGATGAGGAGGACTCGCGCCTGGCGCGGGAGCTGTTTGACGATCCCAAGGAAAACAGCGAGCATGTCATGCTCGTGGATCTCGCCCGCAACGACCTGAGCCGCAACGGCTCCGAGGTCAAAGTAGATACCTTCAAGGAGATCCAGTATTATTCGCACGTGATCCACCTCGTGTCCAAGGTGAGCGCCAAGCTCGATGCCTCGGTTTCCTCCCTCCAACTTGTGGCCGATACCTTCCCGGCGGGCACCCTCTCGGGGGCGCCCAAGCACATGGCCATGCAACTTATCAACCGCTACGAACCCGACAACCGCGGCTTCTATGGCGGCTGCATCGGCTATCTGGGATTCGACGGTACCTTTAACCAAGCCATCATGATCCGCTCGCTCATGTCCAAAGGCAACCGCCTATACTACCAAGCCGGGGCTGGTGTCGTGGCCCAGTCCGTGCCCGAAAAGGAACTCCAGGAAGTACATAACAAACTCGGCGCGCTACGCAAAGCCCTTGCCCGCGCCACGGAATAAGGTATGCTCCAGGTTCGTGGTTTCAGGTTCCTGGCGGTTACGGCCTTGCGGTACGCTTTGGTAACACACATCTCGATTCTCGCCCTCCTGAACGTAGTGAAGTCCCGCTTGCGGGATCGCCTCTCAAAATCTCTCTTCCGACCTCTGACGTCTTTCTTCCCACATGAAAATCCTCGTTATAGACAATTACGACTCCTTCACCTACAACCTGGTGCACATCATCCGGGCGCTGGGGTATGGGGGGCAGCTGGACGTCTTTCGAAACGACCAGATCAGCCTGGAAGCGGTGGCGGCCTACGACAAGATCCTGCTGTCGCCTGGGCCGGGCGTGCCGGCCGAGGCGGGCATCATGCCCGCCCTGCTGCAGCGCTACGGTCGCGAAAAGCACATCCTGGGCGTCTGTCTGGGGCATCAGGCCATTGCGGAGGCCTTCGGGGCCGAGTTGTACAATATGCCCAAGGTGCTGCACGGCGTGGCCACGCCGGTGCGGGTGCTGGTGGCCGATGATCCCCTTTTCGCCGGCGTGCCGGCTGATTTTACCATCGCCCGCTACCACTCCTGGGCCGTCCGGCCCGAGACCATGACGGGCAAGCTGCAGGTGTTGGCTGAAGACGAGGCGGGCGAAGTGATGGCCCTGCGCCATCCGGATTTTCCCGTCTTCGGGGTGCAGTTTCACCCCGAGTCGGTCATCACCGAGCATGGCATCCGGATGGTGCAAAACTGGCTGGAACTCCCCGTCGCCGCGAAGGCGGCGGCCCCGGCCCCAACCGTTGACAACATGAAAAGCATTCTCAATCGGCTCTTTGACTACGAAAAGCTCTCCCGCACCGAGGCCCGCGAGGTCCTGACCCGCATTGCCCAGGGCGGGCATTACAATGCCTCGCAGGTGGCGGCCTTTCTGACCGTCTACATCATGCGGGGGATTTCGGTGGAGGAACTGTCCGGCTTTCGCGACGCCATGCTGGAGCTCTGCATCCCAGTGGATCTGGCTGACTATGACCCCATTGACCTCTGTGGCACCGGCGGCGATGGCAAGGACACCTTCAATGTCTCCACCCTGGCGACCTTTGTCACCGCCGGGGCAGGCGTGCCCGTAGCCAAACATGGCAACTACGGCGTCTCCTCTGTCTCCGGCTCCTCCAACATGATCGAGTATTTCGGCGGGGTCTTCACCAATGACTACGACCAACTGCGGCGGCAGATGGATGCCGCCAACGTTTGCTTCCTGCACGCGCCGCTCTTCCACCCGGCCATGAAGAATGTGGGGCCTATTCGCCGCGAACTGGGCGTAAAGACCTTCTTCAACATGCTGGGGCCTATGGTCAACCCGGCTTTCCCCAACAAACAGCTGGTAGGCGTGTTTAGTCTGGAACTGGCGCGCCTCTACGGCTACCTCTACCAGGAGACCGGCAAGTCCTTTACCATTCTGCATGCGGTCGATGGCTATGACGAAATCTCCCTCACCGGCCCGGTCAAGGTGCTGCGCAATGCCGGGGAGGAGCTTATCGACCCGACGGGTCTGGGCTTGCGGCGCTGGTCGCCGGCCGAGCTGGCGGGTGGCAAGACCGTCGAGGAGGCCGCCGCTATTTTCAAAGGTGTACTGGACAACCAAGGCACTCCTGCCCAGCAGGAAGTCGTCCTCGCCAACGCCGCCATGGCCATTCACACCGCCCGTCCGGAGCAAAGCTATGCCGACAGCCTCGCGACGGCCCGCGAGTCGCTGGAAAGTGGTAAGGCCAAGGCCAGTTTTGAGGCGTTTTTGGGGGTATGAGTTTGGATGGTTCCAACGCGGGGATGGAGGTTTGAATCCCAATTTCGATTGTCTCCTTTGCTATACCCCGAAATCCCTTTTCTCCTACGGTTTTGGCACATGTTGTCGCTTCTATCCGCTCAGGTCCTCCTCAAAACACGCCTTTCTCGTTTCTCGCCTCTCGACTCTAACTTATCTCAAATGGATATTCTCCAAAAAATCGTCGCCCATAAACGGGAAGAAGTCGCGGCCCGCAAGGCCCGCTATCCGCTGGCGCTGCTGGAAGAGTCGCCCTACTTCTCAGCACCTTGCGTGTCGCTGCGGCACTACCTGACCCGGCCCGACCTTTCGGGCATCATTGCCGAGATCAAGCGACGCTCGCCCTCACAGGGCGATATTCACCCC
>RFHL01000855.1 GCA_003696875.1 Bacteroidota bacterium
TCACTGGGGCGGGGCGGGGCGGGGGCCGGCGCGTCAGTCGGCGCGGCTTCTTCGGCCACGAGGACCTCCATCGTAGCCGGTTCAGCGGCCCATACGTCCTGTACATCCATCACCCCATCGCTATCCCCTCCGCTTTCCTCCCGCTCCACCTGGGTCGTATCGGCCTGGAAGGGGGTTTCCGGCACCTCAAAACGGGTGCTCCACCATGCTTGCCGAACGTAGTAGTCCTCTGCCACCTCGTCGAGGTGGGTTCGGAACTTGACCTCCCGCTCGGCCTTGCGCTGGGCCATGAGCTCATCGTACTTGGCCTTGAGCTCCGCCGGGGGCTCAATGGCATTCTCTACGTAGTCCTCCACCCGATCCAGGACGATCAGGGAGGTACGTGGGGTCACGATGCCATACTGCCGGCCGAGGGCCAGAATAGCCTGGTGGTTCTGAGCCGGAGCCAGCATCAGATCGTCCAGCTTTTTGCGGGCCCAGAGATGCGGGAGCAAGCCCCCACCGCCCTGGGCGGTGGTAGGATTAAGGAGGACGGTTTCGGTACGAATGATGGTCGAGCCGTAGCCAAAATGGAGGAAGAGTTCAGCGGGAGCGTCTTGCATCTGCCCGGCCAGGGTCAGGTATTCGCCCACCGGCTGCGGATGCTGTGGCCAGGCTTCGTATACCTGGGTACTGTCGAAGCTGGCTCCCAGAAAGCGGTACGGCTGGAACCGCAGCGCCTCCAGGGCCTCAGGAACTGAGAGCTGGGTAAGCGGCAGGTAGCGCCCCCCTCCCGCCTGGGCAAGCCGCCGCAGGCGGCTGTGATCGGTCCCTTGGGCCGAGCTGACGATCGTCAGCGGAGCCCGGGCCGGGGCCAGAGCTTCCTCCTCGGCCAGGCTCAGCCCATCGGTGAAGAGCAGCATCTCGTCGCCGGGGTACTGGCCCAGGGAGAGTGTCCCAAGACGGGTGCCCCCGTCGGGGGTGAGGGCCTCGAGGACCGACCGCAGGCGGTCCCAGTCCCCGCCCCGAATCTGGAAGCGCCCGCGCCGGCGGGCTTCGTGGTGAAACTCAACCAGCTCGACCTCCACCTCGCCCAAAGCGCGGAAGTAGACATCTAACAGCCGCAGTTCAGCGGCGAGATCCCGCCCCTCCATAGACCGGGAGTTGTCCCAAAGGAGACTGATGAGGCCAGGTGCTTCTGCTTCCTTGAGAAAGCGCTCGGGCCGGTGCTGAAGATAGAAATAGGTGGCCTCTTCATGAGGTTCAATGAAGACCTGATCACCCCGTGCTGCACCCGGGATGCGAAAGCCCAGCTGCTTGTCAGCCACTACCCGCTTCAGATGTTGCTCGGCCACATAGGCCTCCTGCCAAGGGGCAAAGGTGAGGATCTCCAGTTGATGCTGGTAGGGCTCCGGAGCCAGGTCGTCCCGGTAGACCGTCACCCGCAGGTCCAGTTGGTCCAGAGTATCAGGAATGGCAAGGGGCAACAGATAAAGCAGGTCATCGTCCAGGGGCCGCAGCTCCTGTTCGAAGGCGATAACGAAGCGCTTGTATCCCCGGGCGGGGATGGGGAAGATGCGGGCCCGGAAATGGTTGCCGCGTACCCACTCCAGCAGGCCGGGGTCTATGCCCCGGCGGACGATGCTTTCGTAAACCTGACGGCCCTGGTTTTTCTCGACCACCACGGCCTCGCGCAGGCTGCCATTCACCTCCAGCGCAAAACGAGAGGGCGTCTGTCCCTCTTGTAGCGGCAACACAAAGGTCCCGGAGAGTACCTGATCATAGGGATTGTAGATCTCCGCTTCCAGCGTGGTCCTGGCGAGGTTACCATGCACCTGTACCGAGATGTCGAGCCGGTGAAAGGGCAGGGGCCGGGAAGCCGTGTCGCCGGGGGCAGGAGCAAGAAGGGCAGGCCGGAATCCATCTGGAGGAGATACCACCAAGGGCCCCTGCGGGGCCTTGGGCAACTGCTCCGGGGCCTTACAACTACCCAAAAAGACCAGGATGACACCAAATAACGCGACCAGATATCCCTGGTGCGCGTAATATTTGGCCAGAAGGGCTCTAAAAAAATGGCTCATTCGTCCAAATTAGGGGGTTTCGGAGAGGAGAGGCAAGGGATAGAAAGGGATTGGGGTGTAATTTAATTCATAAAATCGTAATTGCCATTTATTAAAATATGCGTTTCTTTGTATCACACGAAAGGAATGGGGGGACGGACCCAAACCGGAAGTGTCGAAAGCTCTTGCTAATCACATGTAATTCAGGATTATTTTTTAAACGCTGTACTTTCTCTTTTCCTTCAAGGACGACTGGAAAAAACCTACGCCCGGTCCTTCCTTGGCCCTTACGCTTGTTTGTACCGTCCCAAGCCGGTTGCCTGGCCGTCATCAGGTCGTTTCGTCCAACACACTTGCGGGCAGATATAGACCACTGGTCTGTGTCTGCTCTTTTTTTATGACAAGGCCCTGCCGGCGGAGGGCCGGCAGGGCCAAAAGAGACAGGATACGGGGTGACTAAGCCGGCTCCGCCTGCAGGGCTTGTACGAGACGCTCCTGCACATCGTGGGGCACCTGCACATACTCGATAAAGCGACGGCTGTAGATGGCCCGTCCTTGGGTGAGCGCCCGCAAGGTACTGGAATAGCGGTTGAGCTCTGCCAGCGGCACCCGGGCCGAGATTTTCTGATAGGTACCCTCGGCATTGAAGCCCTCGACAATGGCACGTCGGTTCTGCAGATCGGTCATCACATCGCCCATATACTCTTCGGGCATCAGGACCTCGACCTGAAAAACGGGCTCCAGAAGCTTGGGCTGAGCATTGAGGAAGGCCTCCTTAAAGGCGCTGGCACCGGCGATCTTGAACGAGATCTCATTGGAGTCGACGGGGTGCATCTTGCCATCATAGACATAGACGGCAATGTCGCGGGAGTAGGAACCGGTAAGGGGCCCTTCTTCCATAACCTCCATGATGCCCTTGAGGATAGCCGGCATAAAGCGCGCATCGATCACACCTCCCACGATACAGTTGTGGAAGGCGAGGATGCCTCCCCATTCCAGCTCGACGAGCTGGGTCTCCCGCACCTTCAGTTCGCTAGGATGCTCCATGCCCTCGGAATAGGGCGCAATCTTGAGGTATACCTCGGCAAACTGCCCCGCACCCCCACTTTGCTTCTTGTGACGATAGCCGGCCTGGGCGGGCTTTTGGATGGTTTCCCGGTACGAGATACGCGGGTCAGAGAAGGTTACTTCGACCCCGTAGAGGTGCTCTAGCTGCCACTTGACAGTGGCAAAGTGGATCTCCCCCTGGCCATGAATGATGTTCTGCTTGAGTTCCTTAGCATACTCAAACTTAAGGGTGGGGTCGCTTGAGGCAATCTTATTGATGGCTGCAGCCATCTTTTCCTCATCGTTTTGCTTGACCGCCGAGATCGCGGTCCGGATTTTCGCTTCCGGAAAGACAATGGGATCAAGTGCGACGCCATCGTCTACCGACCGCAGGGTATTGTTGACATGAGTGTCCTTGAACTTGACCGTGGCCCCAATATCGCCTGCGGCAAGGCGATCCACCGGGTGACGGTTTTTCCCATCGACCGCATAGAGCTGGTTAAGCTTACCGCGGGCACCGGTATTGATGTTGATAAATTCCATGCCGGTCTGAACCTCGCCGGAGCAAACCTTGAAGAAGCTCATGGAGCCGGTATGCTTCTCATTCGCAGCCTTGAAGACAAAAAGGGTGGTCTCCTTATCGGTAGGCTTGATTTCTTTGCCTTCGGTAGAGGTTTCGGGGCCCATGTCCCCCGCAGAGGGAGCAACATTCCCGATAAAGCCCATCAGACGTCCGCTGCCCATGTTGCGCTTGGCAGTAAGGCAGAAGAGGGGGAAGAGGTCCCGGTTGAGCATCCCGATGCGAATCCCCTTACGCATTTCGTCTTCGTCCAACTCGCCCTTTTCGAAATAAAGCTCCATGAGCTCCTCATCGTGCTCGGCAGCAGCTTCGACCAGGGCATTGTGGAGTTCAGCGGCTTTTTCTTTCTCATCGGCAGGGATCGGCAGTTTCTCAGGTTTTCCACCCTCGGCGGGAAACTTGTACATCACCATCTTGAGGACATCGATGATGGAGTCAAATCCCTCCCCAGCATTGTAGGGGTACTGCACGACGATGACGCCGTCCCCAAATTGCTGCTTGGCCATGTCGGCCGTACGGTCAAAATCTGCCTTGCTATGATCGACCTGATTGACGACAAAAATGGAAGGCTTGTTGTATTTCTGGAGATAACGCCAGGCGATCTCGGTGCCAACTTCGACGCCGTTCTGGGCATTAAGTGTGAGCAGGGCCGTATCAGATACCCGCAGGGCCGAAATCACCTCGCCCACAAAATCGTCGAGCCCAGGGGTATCAATGATGTTGATCTTCGTTCCCCGCCACTCCGTATGCAGGACCGAAGAGGTCACGGAGTTTTTGCGCTCGATTTCGAGTTCGTGGTAATCCGATACGGTGTTGCCGTCCTCGACGGTTCCCATGCGGTTAATGACACCGCCCTCATACATCATACATTCGGCGAGGGTCGTCTTTCCAGACTTGGATCCCCCCACCAACACAATGTTTTTAATGTGGCTGGTTTCGTAGTATTTCATAAGTTACCCAGTAATAATAGTTTTGTGAGAAATGGCTGCCGAGATCAATCGGTTAGATAATATAGATAAAAACTCATACACCTGCACGAAAAAGCCGGAACATCGTATGAGTGAAGCCTGCTCCGACCGGGCCGGCGGCCCCAGCCGGAGGAAACGAAAACTAGCCCGTAGCCTAGCCGCCTTCAATCAGGAAATATGTGTTCAGAAATGATTTTTATCATTTGTCATGACTGAAACCCATTCTTCGCCCATGCATCTGAACCAGGTCTTTCCCTGGTTTTACCTTTTGCTTGCCGGCATCGAGCTATCTGGGCGGCTATGGTGGATGGAGGGGACCCGACTGGAGCTTTTGTCCAAGCCCCTCCCCTTGCTGGCCTTGCTGATCTATTACCTGAGCCAATGCCCGCCTTGGGTAAAGGCTTTCCGGGCCTGGCTGATGCCCCTGGCACTGCTGGGATCCTGGTTGGGCGATATCCTGCTCATGTTTCCGGGCGAAGCCTTTTTTCTGGGCGGCCTGGGGGCCTTCCTGCTGGCGCATGTTGCCTACATCCTGGTTCTGGGCGAAGGCCGGCCTATCCGGAGGCTGGTCCAGACCCGTTCACCAGCCTGGGTGGTCCTGGGCTTTGCCCCTGCCAGCCTGCTGCTGGGGTATCTGTGGCCCTACCTCCCTCCGGCCATGCAGCTTCCGGTCGGAAGCTATGCCATCGTCATTTCGATGATGCTCCTGTCGGCTCTGAGCCGGCAGGGGCGGGTCTCCGCCCTCAGCTTCCGGATGGTGACCGCCGGGGCGCTGCTTTTCGTGCTCTCCGATTCCCTGCTCGGCCTCAATACCTTTGCCCAGGAGGCCTTCACCATCCCCAAGGCCTCCTTCTGGGTCATGCTGACCTACCTGAGTGCCCAATACCTGATCGTGCAGGGCGTACTGGCCCAGGCCAAACTCGCCCCGGCGGGGCCGGGATAATCTTACTTTTTCATGCGCCTCCTCTTTGCTCTCCTCCCCCTGGCCCTCATGGCCTGCCAAGTTCCTCCCATGCACACCTACGCCCTCCGCCTGTCTCCTGGCGCAGATCTCAGACAAGCCCTAGAAGCCTATGCCGAGGCCCAGAAGCTCCAGGCCGGGGTGGTCCTCACCTGCGTCGGCAGCCTCACCGAGGCGCATCTGCGCCTCGCCAACCAGCCCGAAGCGACCCGCTTCGAAGGACCCTTCGAGATCGTGTCCCTGGTGGGGACCCTGTCTCCCGACGGCGTCCACCTTCACCTCTCTATCGCCGATAGCAGCGGTCGCACCCTGGGCGGCCATCTGATGCCCGGCTGCCGTATCTACACTAACGTGAGTTTTGGAAAAGCGGAGAAAGACTATTCCCTAATCGACTGTTTATCAAATGCTTGACTGTCATCCTGAGCCAGCCCAAAGGGCGCCAGCGA
>RFHL01000856.1 GCA_003696875.1 Bacteroidota bacterium
GTCAAAGGCTGGCCCATCCTGGGCAGCACCCTGCCCTTTCTGGATGACCCGCTCCAGCTGCTCATCGATGCCTACCGTACCCACGGGCCGGTCTTCAAGGTCAAAGCGCTGACCCAGACCATCACCATGATGGCCGGCCTGGAAGCCAATACCTTTCTCGCCCAGCACGCCAATGAGCTGCTGAGCACCGCCCAAACCTGGGGTTCCTTCAAAAAATCGCTGGATGCCGAGACGCTGCTCGTAGCCCTCGACGGCGAACCCCATGCGGGGGTGCGCAAGGCCATGGCCCGCGGCTACTCGCCGCAGATGATCGGCCACCGCCTGCCCAAGGTGGTGGACATGACCCGGGAGATCCTGCACAGCCGACTAGCGGAAGGCCTGGCCGTGGAGGGGTGTCTTTAGCCCCTATGGCATCGGTGCGCACAAGTGTCTAGGCGCCCGCCTGGGCGAGATCCAAATGATGCTCACGGTCGCGACCCTGGTCCACAGCGTGGATTTCGACATCGTCCCGGAGGACTACCAGCTCAAGATGCGTACCCTGCCCACCCTGGGCCCGGAGTGGACCTTTTCGATCCGCATGCGGGAGCGGGGAGGGTGAGAGGCACTGTAGGCTGATCAATTCAAGTCTCGCCTTGTCAGCAGCATATAGGCCAGGCCACCGTAGAGAATCACCGAGCCGATGGCTAACAGCAAGCCATCCAGGGGGATGGTGGTGATCGTTTCTTGCAGGATGTATTTGGGAAAGGGATTGGGAATGAGCATATGCGTAGCCCGGCCAGGAAGAAACTTGGCCGCTAGTTCCCATTCGAGTTTGAAACGGAGAATGCCCTGGGCAATAAACTCCACCCCGTAGATGTAGAAGGTCAGCAGCGCCATCACGATGCCGGTCCGCTTGATGAGGAGCACCACCACCAGGCACAGCAATTGGAAGGCCAACAGATGCAGGCCATAGGCGGGCAAGAACTTCATGTTTTGCACCACGAAAGACCATTCGGTCACAGGGGACCAGAGGTAGCCCGTTACCAGGCCGATCAGGCCGGTAATAAACGTGACGACCAGGGCCAGCACCAGCATAAAGAGCACCTTGCTCCAGAACAAATCGGACGGGCTGAGCCCGTCGATGACGTTTTGCCGGATGGTGCCGTAGGAATACTCATTGCCGACGGAAATCACGGGGATAAAACCTAGAAAGAGTGAGAACAGCGTATAAATCCAGGCCTGATTTTGCCAGATGTCGACAAAGTCATAGAGCGGGATTTCCACCGCGCTGATGTCAAGGCGCAGGATGGATTCACCCTGCGAGGTCAGGTAGACCAGGAAGCCCCTTACCCCCAGCGGAAGTCCCAATAATACCAGCACAAAGAGGCCGAAAAGTGCCCAGAAATAGCGGCTGTGCCGCAGCTTGAACCATTCGATGCGCAGGAGTCTAAGCATGTTGGGAGAGGATTTCCATGAATTGCTGTTCGAGTGTACGGTGATGAACACTCAGATGGGAAAGGAAAAGAGATCGCTCGGCCAGAAAGGCATTGATCTGCTCGGGCAAGGTGCCGGAGGCGACAGTGAGTGACACGTAGGCATCCTCCTGCTGATGACTGAGATAGCCCGGGACCAGCGGCAGCACCTCAAGCAGACCCTCTTGATCGGGGGCGTCCAGTTCAAAAACCACTTCCTGCTCCTGCCCGGCCACCGGGCCGGTATGAATGAGGTGCCCCTGCTGCAGCACGGCAAAATCGGTACAGACCTTCTGCACCTCGTCCAGCAGGTGGCTGGCCAGGATGATGGTCTTGCCCATCGCGGCGATGTCGCGGATCAGCTCCCGGATATCGGCGATGCCCGCCGGGTCGAGCCCATTGGTGGGCTCGTCGAGGATGAGCACCTCCGGATCGGCCAGCAAGGCCGAGCCGATGGCGAGGCGCTGCTTCATCCCCAGCGAATAGGTCCGAAAAGGGTCATGCTGCCGCTCGTACAGGCCCACCTGCCTCAGGACCGCGTCGATGCGGTCGCGCCCCTTCTCCTTGATCATGGCCACGAGCTCCAGATTTTTTCGGGCGGAGAAGCCCGGATAAAAATTGGGCTTCTCCAGGATGGCCCCTACCCGCTTGCGCTGCTGGGGCGTAGGCAGCTCCCCAAACCAGCGAAAGCTGCCGCGGGTCGGCCGGATCACGCCCAGCACCATGCCCAACGTAGTGGTCTTGCCACTGCCATTGGGACCGAGCAAGCCAAAAACCGAGCCGCGGGGGACCCGCAGGCTCAGTTCGTTGACGGCCGTGATGCGGCCGTACTCCTTGTGCAATTGATTGATTTCCAGCATTCAGGAAGCGTGAAAGATCATAGAGAGTGTCGAAAAAGGCGGCTGGAATTACTCCGGGCGGGGGGGAACCAGGCCTTCGGGCAGGATGTCCTCCAGTCGTTCTATGTCTACACTCTCGAGTGCCGACAAATACTGCATATTCAAGCTGCCCTTCATCTCAATGACCCCGGCCAGCTCCGGGGTGTACATGGTTGCCACCCAGGTGCTTTGTCCGCCCCGAGCCTCCATCTCATAGACATGACAGCGAGACTTGGGATTGTCGTAGGATATGATGGAGACAAAAGCCTCTGCCTGCACTTGCCGATCCAGATCGGCAAAGGTAGCCCCCGGGTCGCCTTCGCCCGCCTTGGTGGTGACAAAGCGAATATGGTCCAGGTCCTGGATCAGCCGGTTGAAATCCGGGTTTTTGTCCTTGTTCAGAACCCGGATCAGGCTCTGATAGAGAAAAACATTGTAGCCTTTGGCCTGGGTGGCAAACTCCGCCACGGTCCGACTTTGACTCCAGAGAGACCCCAGTCCCCCCAGGGCCATCAGGGAAAAGAATATCATGCGTTTCATTGTCCTATGTGTTCGAGGTTTTGGAATCCATTGATGTTCATGCGCTGGCTCAGGGCTGCCAGTTGTCGCAGGTTGATGTTGCCGATCAGGCTCATCGCCAGGAAGCGTTCGCCTTCATAGCCGACCATAAGCAACTCACTGACAGTGCCGCCCGACTCACGGATGAAGAAGGTAAAGGCCTGGTTTTGATCCGATATCTGCATCAACTCTTCCATATCTGCGGCGGGTTTTCCGGCGATGGTGGCATATTGGCGGGCAGCCTGATCCAGCTGGCCCGTGATCATTTTCAACCCTTCTACCCCCTGCAAGGCTTCGGTAAAGGCCTGCTGATCGGGGTCATCAAGGTCGAACTCCGCAAAGAGTTGGAACATACGGCTGGAAACCGTCAGGACCGAAAAAGCCGTATCTGCCTGATAGGCGGAAAAATAGCGATCAACCCCGTAGCGCTGGGCCATCAGACCCGGAGCACTCAGCAGCAGGCAGGCCGCCAAAAGGGTTTGGATACATCGTTTCATTGGGTAAAAGGTATTAGAAAAGTCTTGGATTGAGATCAGAAGAGAAAGATTACTGAGGCCGCTGGTCGGCCTGACTTTCGAACCCCCGGTGCAGATTCCGGGAGAGGATAAAGAGGGCTTTTTTCACTTCCCCGTAGGCCTCGACGGTTGGGGTAGACGCAACTACCGGCGGAGCCGGGACGGGCGGCGGGGGGTCGGCCTGCCAGCTCACGAGGGCGATGGAGAGCAACAAGGCAAAGGTCGCTGCCATCCCTCCGGCCCAGAGCCAGGCCCGGCTGGGGCCTTCGGAGCTTGAAGGCCGGGGAGCACTGGCCTTGACCTGGGTCATCATTTTCTGGTCAAATGTCTGTCCCAGTCCTTCCTGCCTGGTCTGTGCCAGAAAATGAAGGTATGCGCTCAATTCCGGATCGTCCAGCAGCCCCGAGGCAGCGGCCATGCGCAGTTCCTCCTCTTCGGCCGGCGAGGCCTGGCCTTGCCAAAAGCGGGCGCTCAGGGTTTCAAGTCGGGTTGATGCCATGGCTTATGATTCGTTTCAGGTGTAATTGGATCTGTTTGCGGGCGCGGTGCAAGAGCACCCGCACATGACCGGGTTTTAGCCCCAGGACATCCGCAATTTCTTCGTAGCCATACCCTTCCACATCCCGGAGATGCAGGACAGCCCGTTGCTGGGCGGGTAGCCGGGCCATGCATGCCCGAACGGCCGCCATCATTTCCTGCCCTTCTACCTGCCGGAGGGGACCGGCCTCTTCACTGGCCACCTCCATCTGCTCAGACAGTGGTTGGTAACGACGGCCTTTACTCCGGGTAAGGTCCAATGCCCGGTTTCGGACCAGGGTCATGCACCAAGCTTCCAGGTTGTGCACCGTTCCGCCTCCCTGGAGATAGGTCCAAGCCTTCAGCAAGACGTCCTGCACCACATCTTCGGCCTCGGTGGCCTGCCCCACGTACGAGCGTGCAAAGCGATACAGCTGATGTTTCAGCGGTAGTACCTGTGCTTGAAATTCGGTGGGGGTCATGGGGAAAGAGGGGTTCCGGGTTAGGGCACTTGCCGGGCGGCTATCACTCCAGCACCACCCGCCGCTTAACGGAAACATTCCCGTTCTTGATCGTGAGAACGTACACTCCGGCGGCGAGCCCATGGGTGCTAAGCTTGTCCAGTCGATCACTGACTGGGGCTTGCTGGAGCATCCGGCCGTCAAGGCTATACCAGATGGCCGTGCCACCGATCAGATTCTCCGGGACTTCCACAGCCAGGTAGTTGCCCGCCCGGGCGGGATTGGGGTAGAGCTTTAGCTGTCCATGCGTAGCCAAAGGTCCCATATACCGGAGCTCTTCGCCCTGAACCTGCGGCAGGTACTTGACAAGATCGGCCAGGGCCATATCGCCCGTGAGGGAAAGGACCATACACTCCTCGGGACCATGCCCGATGAGAACCGCCTCATAGACCCGGCCATTGGCCTCGTCAAGGAAAAAGGTAAAGGTACCGTTCTCTTCGGTCAGTTCCATCACTTCCTGATGTGAGGGGGGTACCTTGCCCAAGGCTTCCCGGTAGGCGACCTTCGGGTTTTCCACCTCCCGCTGTACCAGTATCTCCAGCGCGTTCATCGTTGTGAGGAAGCGGAAAAAAGCCTCCGTTTCCTCATCATCCACTTCTGCCTCCAGGTACTGCGCCATCTGAAAGGCTTTGCTGGTCATGCGCAGGTGAGAGACATCTTCGCGGGCGACCAGGCTCGAAAAACGCTCCGCGATCAGGTTTTGCCCATACGTGAGCGGCATCAGCCCTACCACCATCAGCAAGGTCCATAGTCGTTTCATATCCATACTTGTTTTAGGTGAAAGAAAAAGGGCTTCCGGAGGCCTTCGCCGGGAAGACGGACCAGCAGAAGATCTGTTACAGACTTGAGAAAAAAAAATCGCATAAGCGCAGCTACAACCTGCGCCTATGCGGTAACCTGGAATGGCACATCCGAAAAACATACTTTCTTTCGCATCCGGCAGGTTGCACCTGCCGATGCGCAACATCACACATACAAGGGCACGACAGGAAAGACCCCACCCTCCCCTGCATATGTGCTTGCGCTTGAATGGACATAGTGCTCGGGGGCAGCCACAATTCCCTGACGAACGGGATTCAGATGAATGTATTCTATTTTTTGTTGAATCACAGCAGGGGACCAAAGAGGAACCGGATGATTGTCATGAATCCAAAATTGGTGGTCACTTTTGTTTGGGCCCCTCTGTCCCGCAGCTTGGAATAGCTCGGTCATCCAGCGATGCCGACTCTCCGTACTAGAACCGGCGATAGCAGCGGTAATCTTTCTAGAGGTAAAACGCTTAAAATCACGCACTATCCCACTTGTAGCAGTTGGCGAGGCCGAAATAATCCAGTGAATGTGGTTCGTCATGATGACATATGCGTGTATAGTCAACCCTTTCTCCCTTTGGCAATAACCCCAAGCTTCATAAACCAAATCGAAATACACGGGCCGGGTAAAGACATCCACCCACTCCACTACCGTCATAGTAGCAAAATGAAGGGGATGTTCACGACTGAATACATACTTGCTTCCCATACCGGAAAAATATCGACCCACTAAGAGAATTTCCAGCCCAAAGCAGCATGCAACCCATACTTTTTTTCCCGAACGCATAAGCGCAGCTGCAACCTGCGCCTATGCGGTAACCTGGAACGGCACAGCCGAAAAACACTTTCTTTCGCATCCGGCAGGTTGCACCTGCCGGATGCGCGACGCATAGGCGCAGCTACAACCTGCGCCCATGCGGAACCAGTGCAGCGGCACAGCCGGAAAAC
>RFHL01000857.1 GCA_003696875.1 Bacteroidota bacterium
GACCCCGGCCCAGTGGGAGGCGCTGAGCGAAGCCGCCCGCGCCCGGGCGGCGAGCTATGCCCCGGGCGTCTTTGCGCGGGCGGTATGTGCGCTGGCCGGCCTGCCGGCCGGGGAAGCCAAGCCGATCCCAATCTGAAAAAGAGCTCCTTGTATCAGCAGGGTGAGATATTTGATGGAAGGGGAATATTTCCCTACCTTTTGGTTCCCTCTTCCTGACGGCCTCTTTCAGCTATGCGCCACAAGCTTCAGAAGTTCGAATCCTTTGTCCAAACCCTGCTCCCCCATGAAGTAGGCTATCTGCTGCAGGTGCAGCAGTTTCAGGATGCCGACAACCTGGACATTCTCCGGCGGATTCACCATAACTGCCATCCCCTCAATCAGGCGGTGGATTTTGATACCGAGCTGGACAAGCGCAAGTATTCCAACCTGAAGAAGTGGATCCTCACCCGCCTGGAGGCCATTGATGTGGACCTTTCCTTTCACAACCTGATCACGCTAGAGGAGCAGATCATGACCGATGCCATCATGCCCGAAACGGAACAGGCCTTTCTGCAAACGCTGGCCGATTACCAGGGCATGAGCTTCTACTTCAGCAAGCTGTATGAGGTAGCCAGGCGTTTTCAACAATATCTGGCCATCCGGATGCGCTTTCAGGACGAGGGGCAGGTATCGGCCTTTTTGTCCGTCTATGAGCCGGCCTACACCATGGCGCAGGAGGTACAGGCGCAGCTGGACCAGGCGACTCAGGACCTGACGCGGCAGTATAGCCGCTATGACACCGAGACCCGCAAATGGGAACCCTGGCTGCACCAGACCTTTTTTGACCCACGGGTCGAAGGCCACAGCCGCTATCTGGCGGTGGTGCGCCTCACCATGCTGTATATCAACTACCGGGAGTACGACAAGCTGCGCACCCTCTATGATGCCTTGGACGAGGTCTTCCGGACCGGGGCCTTTTACTCCCGGCGCCTGCTGGTCAATTACTACGCCAACCGGCTCATTCTGCACAGCAAGTTTGGCGAATGGGATGAAGCCATCATGTATGGCTACCTGTCGATCCGGCATCAGACGACGGAGTACCTGCAGTATATCACCAACCTGGGGGCGGTGTTGCTGCGCTGCGATCGGGCAGCCGAAGCCCTGGACCTGATGCAGGGGGCCGTACCGGAAATGCGCAAGACCCAGAACTTCCACAATAAGACCGGCTTTGCCGCCTTTTACATCAAGTCGCTCTACGATAACGGCCGCCAAAAGCAGGCACTCCAGTATGCCGAATCCTTTCTCCGCAGCTACCAAAGCCGCATTCTGGCCCAGCGATGGCACCTCTTTTTCTCGGTCTACCTGCAGGTTCTGACCCATCAGCAGCAATACGCCAAAGTCCTGAGCCTGGTACGGAAACACAAGTTATTGGAGAAAGAGAAGGAATACCGAAAACGGCCAGCCTACCTACCGACCCTCCACTGGTACTATCTGGTAGCACGCTATCAGGAAGGGCAGATCAATCAGGAAAAGCTGGCGGCGGCGCTGGCCGAGGATTGGGAACAGGTGAAACTGGACATGCACAAGTACGGCCTGCTACGTGAGTTGGTCGAAGAGCTTTACCCGCATGCCCCGCAGGTCTTTGCTCCATACCGCCGGGAGATCAGCCTTTAGTCAGGCTAGGGAAAATCAATCATAATCGGCTCATTTTCAGAAACAAAACAAGCGCCTCACCGGCGCTTGGCGTTCCGGTCAACCCCTACTTTTCTTGGCCTACCGTTGAGAGAGCGTTTCAGGATGAGTAACATGGGGTGCCCACAGAGGGATGGCACAAGTTCGTCATCCCGGAGGCCTTTTTGCCGGGAGTGCCCGGCCATTCACCCGCTAACCAAATCTTGGACTTATGCAAAGACTCGCCGACAAAGTAGCCATCATCACCGGCGCTGCCCGGGGCATCGGGAAATCCGCTGCCGTACTGTTTGCCGCCGAAGGCGCCAAGGTGGTCATATGGGACGTCGCCCAGGAAGCGGGCGAAGCCACTGCCGCCGAAATCACCGCCGCTGGCGGCTCCTGTACCTACATGCAGGTGAACACCTCTGACCTCGCCGCCGTTGAGGCGGCTGCGGCCAAGGTCCATGCCGATTTTGACAAAATCGACATCCTGATCAACAATGCCGGCATCACCCGTGACGCCGCCATGAAAAAGATGTCGACCGAGCAATGGGATCAGGTCATTGCCGTCAACCTGACGGGCGTCTTCTATTGCGCCAAAGCCGTATCGGCCTATATGGTCGAGGCAGGCTATGGCCGGATCGTGAACACCTCCTCGGTGGTGGGCCTCACGGGCAACTTTGGCCAGATCAACTACACGGCCACCAAAGCCGGCGTGATCGGGATGACCAAGACCCTGGCCCGCGAACTGGGCCGGAAGGGCATCACCGCCAATGCGGTGGCGCCAGGCTTCATCGCCACCGAAATGGTCGAGACCATCCCAGAAAAGGTCATTGATATGGTCAAGAGCCGTACCCCCCTGGGACGCCTGGGCACCCCCGAGGACATCGCCAACGCCTATCTGTTCCTGGCTTCGGATGATGCCGCCTATGTCTCCGGTACGGTCCTGAGCGTCGATGGCGCCATCGCCTGGTAAGGTCAAAAGCGACACACACCATATTTCCTGTTGATTGGGAAGGCGCATACGCCCTTTAGGCGGGGCGCCTTCTCCCTTTTGGCTCCTTCCTATGCGCAACGCCACCCTCCTGAGCACCGGGATGCATGTCCCTGACTGGGTGCTCCCCAATGCCTATTTTGACCAGATGCTGGGCGAAGATGTCAGCACCTGGCTGGAAGAATTTGCCCAGATCTACGAGCGGCGCTGGTGCCGTGAGGACGAAGCCGTCCTCGACCTCTGCCTGGGGGCAGCGCAACAGGCCCTGACGCGGGCCGGCTTGCCGGCCGAAGGCCTGGACCTGATCATCGTGGCGACCGACACACCCGAGTATGTGTCCCCCTCCACCGCCTCTGTCCTCCAGCACAAGCTGGGGGCGAGCCGGGCGGGCAGCTTTGACCTGAATACCGCCTGCGCCGGTTTTGTCACCGGCCTGGAACTCGGGGCCAATATGATCCGCGCCCAAAAGCGTTACCAGCATGTGCTGGTCATCGGGGCCTATGCCATGAGCAAGTACCTCGACAAGACCGACAAGAAAACCGTGACCCTCTTCGCCGATGGCGCCGGGGCGGTGATCCTGAAGGCGGAAGAGACAGCCGATCGCGGCTACCTTGCCGGACACCTGAGTACGCAGGGCCAGTACTACGATGGGATGGGCATCTATGGGGGCGCCACGCGTATCCCGATGACCCAGGAGGTCCTCGACCGGGGCGATCATTTGCTGCGCTTTGTGTACCGCTTTCCCCGCGACCTGAATCAGGTCGAGTGGACGCGGGTAATCCACGAACTGTCCCGGCAGGCCGGGGTGCAGCCACAGGAGGTGGACCACTTTTTCATCACCCAGATCAACGTCCACGCCATCCACGATACACTGGCAGGTCTGGGCGTCCCTCCGGAACGGGCCCATACCATCATGCACCACTATGGCTATACCGGCTCGGCTTGCATTCCTATGGCCCTGAATGATGCCGTGGAGAAAAAAGCCATCAAGCGGGGCGATTTGCTCATGTTTGTTGGTTCCGGCGGCGGGCTGGCTTTTGCGGGGGCGGCCTTTCGCTACTAACCTGCGTAACCAGGAATTCTTTCGCTTACCCTAACGTGAGTGGGGGATGAGAGAAGGATTGCCTTGTCTTGAATAAATTGTTCCAAAAGGTGGATCCTCCGTAACGTGAGCTTTGGATAAGTGAATAACTACCATATCTTTAAAGCACTGTGAGTTTGGGATAAGCGGAGAAAGACCATTCTATAATCGACTGTTTATCAAGTGTTTGAATGCCATTCTGAGCCAGCCCGAAGGGCGCCAGTGAAGGATCAAATAGGACACATGAGATGCTTCACTTCATTCAGTATGACAATCTTTGATGGGAGCCATTCCGGTCGGTTTTTTCCCAACCTGACGTTACCTTTACGCCAAAAGCGCGACCATGAAACGCCTGCTCATTCTCCTGCTGCTGCTTCCCCTTGCTCCCAGCCTGCCGGCCCAGTCCTTCACGCTCATGAGCTGGAACATCCAGCATCTGGGCCGGACCAAGGACGCGCAGAAACTGGCCGTGATGGTGGACCTCATGCACACGCATGATCTGGTCCTGATTCAGGAGGTGGTATCCAAGGACCCCGCCGGCGCCCAAAAGGTCGCCGCCATCGCCGATGCCCTCAACCGTACCGGGAGTCGCTGGGACTACCGGGTGAGTGATCCGCCGCAGGCGACCAGCCAACAGCGAGAGCGCTATGCGATCCTGTGGAAAACCAGCAAGCTGGAACTGCTGGGGCGCCCGTACCTGGATACGGTCTTAGCCGGCCACTGCTGGCGGGAGCCGTATCTGGCGCGCTTTCGCCTGAAGGGAAGCGGCACCTTCTGGGTCGCCAATTTCCATGCCCGCTCGCACAGCGCCGAAACCCGGGACGAGGTGCGGCTGCTGGCCAGCCTGCCCCCCCGCTTCGATGAGCCCCTGCTCATCGGGGGGGACTTCAATCTGGAACCACCGGACGAAACCTGGGCACCCTTGCTGCAACAGGGCTACGCCCCGGCCCTGGCCCACATGCCCACCACCCTGAAAAAGAAGTGTACCGCCGAGGGCGAATATTTCAACCATGCCATCGATAATGTGTATGTGCCAACGACGGGTTTTCAGGTGATTGAGGCAAGCCGGATTGACTTTGTAGGCAGCTGCGACCAACTGGAACAGGCCCGGGAGGTTTCGGATCATGTGCCGGTATGGGTACGGCTCAGAATGGAGTGATGTCGGGCAGGCGACGACCCCTTTGCCGGCAGAAACAAATCTTTGGGGCCAGTCGTTTTCAGACTTTCACCCTAAGATTTTTCGGTATGAACGCCTTCCCCCGCTTCTCATCGCTGCTTTCCATTTCGGCCCTGCTGACATGTATCCTCCTGACCGCCTGCTCGGCTCCCGCTACCGGTCAGGGCCACAACCGCAAAGCAAAATCCCAGACAGACCTGAGTGGGTATAGCAAAGCTTACTTTGCCAGTGGCTGCTTTTGGTGCGTCGAGGCCATCTACGAGTCGGTCGAAGGCGTCGCTGAGGTCATCTCCGGCTATGCCGGCGGCGAGGAGGCCAACCCCACCTATGAGCAGGTGAGTGCGGGCAGAACCGGCCACGCCGAAGCGGTCGAGGTATACTACGATCCGGAAGTGGTCTCCTACGAAACCCTGGTCAAAGTCTTCTTTGGTTCGCATGACCCTACGACGCTCAACCGGCAGGGGCCGGATCGGGGCCCTCAATACCGCTCGGTCGCTTTTTACCAGAATGCGGAGGAAAAGGAGGTCATCCAGGGGTATATGGCACAGTTGGTGGAAGAAGGCACCTTCGCTCCGGGCAGCATCACCACCGAGGTGGCCCCCCTTACCAAATTCTGGCCTGCTGAAGACTACCACCAAGACTATGAGCGTCACAATCCCGGCAACCCCTATGTGCAACGGGTGTCCATTCCCCGCCTCAAGCGTTTCCAGGCGAAGTTTCCCGAATTGCTGAAGGCGGAAGCGCATTAAGGGCTGAACCCCCTGCCCCGGTTCCCGGGGCTGTCCCCCTTCTTCCGGCCCGCAAGCCTCACGCCAAGGGGGACTTGCTATGGCTTTCGCTGCTCCAGCAGCCAGGGATATAGCTCAGGCTCGGCATAGGCGCGCTCCCAACTATTGTGCCCGACACCAGGATAGAGGGTATAGCGGACCTTCCGACCCATTCCCAAAAGTCGCCCCACCAGCGCATTGCTCTCACTCATAGGGACTACAGGGTCCCTGTCGCCGTGAAAAACCCAGATGGGGATATCGGGGACCCACCCGGCGTAGGACTCGGCAGTGGCGCCGCAAATCGGGACCAGGGCTGCGAATGTCTCGGGGAAGCTCATGGCCACGCGCCAGGCACCGTAGCCACCCCGGCTCAGGCCGGTGAGATAGAGACGCTGCGTATCGACCCGATATTGCTGTACGATGCTGTCTAGCAGCGCCTTGACCACGCGCTCCTCCCAAAATCCCCGGACATGGGGGTTTTGAGGGGAGAGGACGATGAAGGGCAACCTGTCTCCGCGCGCCGCCTGCATAGGCGGCCCGTGGGTGGCGACTTTGTCGATCTCGTCACCGCTTTCGCCCCCACCGTGCAGGAAGAGTAAGAGCGGAAAGGCCGAGTCAGGATGGGCCTCATAATCAGGAGGCAGATAGAGCAGGTATTGCATCTCGCCGCGACCGGCGAAGGTCATCCGCCCGGCTGTCTGCTGGGCGGGAAGCAGCGCCGGCAGCAGATTGCCGCCGAGGAGGACTAGAAGTAGAAGACGTTTCATAGGGTAAAGATAAGCCTTCGGAATCAGTCGGGGCCAGCACAAAGCAGTATGGCGATCCAGCCGCGATTCGCTATCTTTCCCTCCTGCCAAAGCCACCGGGCTTTCCTCCATGTCTCAACCCTTATACAAGATGCTGCTCAGAATCCTACCTATGCTGCTGCTTTTCGCTGCCTACGTGCCTCTGCAGGCTGAAACCTACGAACTTACCTCACCGGCGGGCCAGATTCGGCTGCACATTCAGACCACCGACAAGATTTACTATGCCCTGGAGGTCAATGGGGAATCCGTCATGTGGTACTCTCCGCTCTCAATGACGCTGGCCGATGGACAGGTACTGGGTGCTAACCCCAAGCTGAAGAAACAGCGCAGCCGCGAGGTGCGGGAAACCCTGACGCCCGTTTGGGGGACCCGACGTGAGATCGCCGACCACTTCAATGAGCTAAGCCTGGAAATGGAAGGCGGCTACACCGTCCTGTTCCGGGCCTACGACACCGGCGTAGCCTACCGCTTTGTAACCGACCTGCCCGGCCGCATCCGGATACAGGGGGAAGAAGTTGCTTTTCGCTTTTTGAAAGACCAGGACCTTTATGCCCATATCGTGGGCGATTTCCAGACCTCATACGAAAAGCTCTACACCCGGGAGAAAATCTCCGAGGTCAAGCAAAAGGACTTCATCAGCCTGCCCCTGCTGATGGACCAGGGCCAGGTGAAGCTCGCCTTCACCGAGGCCGATGTCTATGACTATCCCGGCATGTACCTCATGCGTCTGGACGAAAACAACCGCCACGAGCTGCTGGGCCTCTTCCCCCGCTACCCCACCGCCTGGGAACCCGGCGGCTGGTGTCAATTTAACCTACGGGTGACCGAGCGGGCCGATTATCTGGCCGAAACCGGTGGCAAGCGGGCCTTTCCCTGGCGGGTGACCATCGTCGCCACCGAGGACCATCAGCTGGCCGAAAACAACCTGGTGTACCAGTTGGCCCGGCCGTCACAGATCCAGAACACCGACTGGATCAAGCCCGGGCTCGTCTCCTGGGAGTGGTGGAATGCCTGGAACCTCACCGGCGTAGACTTCGAGACCGGCGTGAATGACCGGACCTACGAGTACTACATCGACTTTGCGGCGGAGAATGGCCTGCCCTACGTCATCATGGACGAAGGCTGGAGCGATCAGTTTGACCTCTTTCTCCAGAAGCCCGGAGTGAATGTGCCTCATCTGGCCGAATACGCCGCGGAGCGCGGCGTGAAGCTGATCCTCTGGTGTGTATGGCACACCCTGGACCGGCAGATGGAGCCGGCCCTCGATATGATGGCCGAGTGGGGCATCGCCGGGGTCAAGGTCGATTTTATCGACCGGGATGATCAGATCGCGATCAACTTCTACGAGCGGCTCGCCCGCGAGGCCGCCAAGCGACAGATGCTGGTCGACATCCACGGCTGCTCCAAGCCCACCGGCTTGCACCGCACCTACCCCAACCTCATCAACTATGAAGCCGTGCGCGGCAACGAGTACAACAAATTCAGCCGGGACGAGACGCCTGGCCACAATGTGGACCTGGTATACACCCGTATGCTCGCCGGTCCCATGGACTACACCCCCGGGGCCATGCGCAACAGCACCGAGGGCAACTTCCTCATGGACAACGAAAACCCCATGAGCTATGGCACCCGCTGCCATCAGTTGGGCATGTTTGTGGTGTACTTTGCCCCCTTGCAGATGCTCTGCGATGCCCCCACTGCCTACCGCGCCTACCCCGATATCCTCAACTTTCTCAAGCAGGTGCCCGTGACCTGGGACGAAACCGTCACCCTCGACGGCAAGATCGGCGAATACATCGTGCTGGCCCGCCGCAAGGGCGATACCTGGTACCTGGGCGCCCTCAACAACTGGACCGAGCGCGAGATCGAAGTCGACCTCTCTTTTCTCGGCGATGGCAGCTATGAGGCCCAGCTCTTCCTGGATAGTGTCAACGCCAACCGCAAAGCCGAGGACTATCGCTTTACCACCCTGGGGGTACAGGCAGGCCAAAAGCTGCGTTTCACCCTGAAGAAGGGTGGCGGGATGGCTGGGGTGATTGGGAGGAAATAGGGACGGGTCGGGATCTGATATATCCGTGGTGACAGGTCGCAACCTGGCACTACGGGTATTTCTAATACCAATCGGAAATGGTGAACCGGATGGGAAGCTCGGGATGCACGATAGGGGCATCGAAGGGCACCAATTGCCGAAATTGATAGCGTCCTTTCTCGGGCGCGGTATGAAGCGCCACTTGCCGATCGGGCAGGTTGACAATCCAGACCGCTGGAATCCCCTGCTCGGCGTAGAGCGGTAGTTTTATCTGCTGGTCAAATGCCAGGGAAGCGTCTGCGACTTCAATGACCAATAGCACATCTTCTGGATGAGGATGCCAATTTTGGTACTGCTGCCGGGGAAGGCGGACGATGGCCAGATCAGGTTCCGGTTCAGAATACTTGCTCAGTCGAAGCGGGTTCCGGATGCGAACGACCGCACCTCCCTGTAGTTGTGAAATTAGCTGTTGGGCCAATTCATCTACCCAAAAGGCGTGTTGGCTTCCGGTGGGACTCATGTGCAGGATCTATCCGTAGATCAACTCAACTCTTCGATCGGTTTCAAGCATCCCGGCACTGGCAAGGAGGTGATAGGCTTCGACTGTGAGGAGATGACGATCTAATTGAACAGGAATAGGAGAAGGTCACTCTACACGACAAAAAAGAAAAAGGGCTTAGATTAGTGGGTGTAAATCAACTAATTACCTAAGCCCTTATGAAAAAAAATACATGTCCAATTTAGC
>RFHL01000858.1 GCA_003696875.1 Bacteroidota bacterium
CTCATTAGCCAGTCCCAGGACGGAAAGCTCTTCGCGGGAAAACTGGCTGGGATCGAACGTATTCATCAGCCAACCTTCCTCATGGGAAACCTGTAGCTCCGCCGCAGGACTCCCGGCAAAAAAAAGCACCAGGGAAACAGCCAGAATGGCCGCCACGATGTAGAGCAGGTTCATCCCGGTATTGGCTCCGCGGGTAACGACGAGCACCCCCAGTAGCAGCATGGTAGGAACACTGACCAGGCGGTAGCCCATGTGATTGATTTCGATCTGAAAATGCGTTGATATCCACTCGAAAATAGGTGCAGTGGACTGAGCAAAAGCAATCACATAAAAGGCCACACTCAGGGCCTGGGACAGGTAGAGTGCGATGCCGATCGCCCCTCCGATGTTCAGGCCAAACGAGCGCGAAATGATATAGTAGGCGCCGCCGCCCTCCACGCGCTGGTTGGTCGCAATCTCGGCGATGGCCAGCGAGGTGGGAATGGTCACCAGGTGACCGATCAGAATGATCATCAAGGTCCCGACCAGCCCCACGTGTCCGACGGCCCAGCCAAAGCGCAGGAAGAGGATCGCCCCCAGAATGGTGCAGATCGAGGTGAGAAATACGGGGAGGGTACCAAACTTTTGCTTCGTCGCCGTCGTCATGCCGGAACAGAATTTGGCCCTAATATAGCCAAATTGACCTACCAAAGCAGGGAAAGCCGGCGGAGAAGGCAGGGCCGAGGCGAAAAAATCTGCACATGCTGGGATTCGTCCGGCCCACAAGCGAAGCTTTTCCCAGGCCATGATCCAGGCGGCTAGCCACCGGCGACTTCCGAGTCTGCCATAAAAAAAGGCAGCCCTGCGGCTGCCTAAAAAAACTAGGGGACTCTATCCCATTGGGAGAATCAACCCTAGCCCTTGCTCTTGTAATTCCAGGATTACCGTCCTGTTACACTTCAAAAATACCCCCCAGGGGTAGGAGGCGCAATCGCAAAAGCGGGAGGGTATTACATCAATGCCAAATCAAAAAAGTTGCGCAGATGACCAAAATCTTACAGGGCCGGGCAAGGCAAACAAGGAAAGTCGGAGAACCCGTAATAGGCCCCATCCAGGGACTGGGCATAAGCTGCATATCCTTTCCGAATCCGTTTTGCTACCAGGCGGGCTCCCCCGCCCTTCACGCTATGGCCTTCCGCTCCCTTTGCTCCCCCAGAAATATGGGCAGGGAAGGAAAGCAGTCGCTACCAAAGCTCTGGGCAGTGGGTAGCCTGTTCTGCCACCTCCCAAACAAATAGGGCGGCCTTGTGGCCGCCCCAAAAAAACTAGGGGATTCAATCCCATTAGGAGAATCAACCCTAGCCCTTGCTCTTGTAATTCCAGGATTACCGTCCTGTTACACTTCAAAAGTAGGAGAAGAGAACCCAGTGGGCAAACGAATTTCGGGCATTTTGTTACATGTTTGAAGCAGGGCTTTCCTTCGGCTTTTCGTTCATTTTTTCGACCTTCTTCTACAATTCCTACAATCTGGCATGGCGGCCCAGCTTTAGGACTTGCCTTTTTTTCCAGAGCTGCCTATTTTATTTAACACGCTATTCACATTTACTTAACCGCTTCCCGGGCCGGCGATTCCGTCCGGCCTCAATGCCCTTATCCATGTTTGTCCGCCATATTGGCTTGCTCTTGTTCTTTCTCTACTGTCTCTTCCCGGCCTATCAGGCCCAGCCTTCCGGCAACTGGCCGGACGCACACGCCTACTACGCCTATGATCGGGAACCGGAGGTCCTGAATCTGGTCGAAGTCCGAAAGTGGATCGGCTATCCGCCGGGTCTGCGGGCAGAGGGGATCACCGGCGAGGTACGTCTACGCCTCCTCGTGGATCGTACAGGCGTGGTCCGGGACTGGATCATAACCCACAGGCTGCATCCGCTGATCGACGCCGCGGTCGAGGCCCAGATAGGGCATCTGCGGTTCCTGCCGGCTCAGATGGCCGGCCAGCCCCAAGCCGCCTGGATCAATCTGATCCTCGACTTTTCCCCCCGGATGGGGGCACCGCGCCCCCCCCAAAGCCGGCCCTGGACCTGGCGGGCCAAGGCCCGCAGCCAGCAACGCCTGGCCGAAGGCCTGCAGTTGTACGCCCAACAGGATTATCAGGGCGCGTACCTACGGCTGGAAGAAGCTCAGCGCTTGCTCGCCTCCCGGGCACATCCGCCGGTTCAGGATCTGATCACCGCCCACCAACAAGGGGGGCGGGCAGCCGCCCAGATCGGGCAGTGGGAAAAAGCCGCCCTCAGCTTCAGCCATGCGCTGGCCTGGGCGCGTATCCATGAGCCGGGACGGGTGCCCGGACTCCTCCTCGACCGGGCTATGGCCCGCTTGTCTTCGGGAGCCATCCGGGCGGCACGCTCCGACTGTGAGCGGGCCCTGTATCACCAACCCAGCCGGGCGGCCTACTGCCGCCGAGGGCTGATCTTCCTGCAGGCGGGGCAGATCGCCGAGGCGCTGACGGATTTCCA
>RFHL01000859.1 GCA_003696875.1 Bacteroidota bacterium
CGGCGGAGGAGGAGGGGCCGGCCACGGCAACAACAGTGAAGGTACGGATGGCGGCGGCGGCGGGGGCATCGTCCTGATCCGTGCCGATCAGTTTGATGGCAATGGTTTTGCCATCCGTGTCGATGGCGAGGACGCCATCGATGGGGGCTCTGATGGCGGCGCCGGCGGCGGCGCCGGCGGCACTATTGCGTTATTGGTTAATTCCTTTTCGGTAAACCCCCTACTGCTTTCTGCAGAAGGAGGAGATGGGGCCAGTGTAATCCATCTCAATAATTGCGAAGGCCCCGGCGGCGGCGGCGGCGGCGGCGCGATCTGGACCTCAATTGCTTTGCCGGGCACCTGCACCCGCCTCCTCGGAGGCGGTAGTGCCGGGGTAGCCCAGGCCTGTGGCAACGCCACCCAAGGCGCTACGGCTGGCGGCGCGGGTGCCGAAGCCACGGGCTTCTCCCCCGCCGAAGGAATCACGCCGGCACCCTGTGTGTTGCCGGTGGTCCTGCTACACGCCTGCGCCGAAGCTGGCGCACAGGGCATATCTCTGCTTTGGGAGACCGGTGTTGAGCTCAATTTTGCCCAAACGGTGATCGAGCGCCAGGGCCCACTTGGGATCTTTCAGGCCCTGGGAACGGTCCCTGCCCGCGGTAGCGACAGTCGCTACCAGTGGCTGGATGTAGCCCCGCTTCCCGGCCCCAATGTCTATCGCCTGCGCCTGGAGGACCTCGACGGACAGGCTCAGCTGAGCCCGCTCCTGGAGGCCCATTGGGCCGAAGGCTGGACCGCGTACCTGCCGGCGCAGCCTTGGGATGGGAACCGTCCGCAGGTGCTGGAGATCTTCGGGCCGTCGACTGCGCCTTTCCAACTGGTGTTGTTTGACCTGCAAGGTCGGGTGGCCTGGCAGCAAGAGGGGCAGCTGATCGAAGGACAGGAAAGGGCCATGATCCCCGCCCGGCAGTTGTCGGCGGGTGGCTACTGGCTTCGGGGACAGGTTGGGGGCAAGCTCAAGACCTACCGGGTCTGGGTCAGATAGGGCGAATCAGACGCTTTCCGGCTCCGCCACCACCAGACCAGACCCCCGATCAGGATACTTGCCACCAGCAGACTGAGATAGGATGTCCAGGGGGTAAGGGGGGTGAGCGCTCCGGTATGTCCATGCAAGGTATAGCCTGCCCAAAAGAAGGGCGGGTAATTGGATTCAATGAGGCGAGTTTGGGCTTGGTGTAAGGCCTCCACCTTGTTTTCTCCCCGAGCCAGGGCTTGGTACATCGTAGTCATGCATTCGGCTGTTACCCGGTCATCCACACTCCAGAGCGTGGTGAGTACCGAGCGGGCCCCCGCAACCCGGAAGGCCCGGGCCAGACTACTGATGCCTTCTCCCCGCTGCCAGGGCCCCAGGCCCGTTTCGCAGGCACTGAGAACCACCAGATCAGCTCTGAGTTCGATCTGAGGAAGGTCGCTGGTGTACCAGCGGCGCGGGGGCGTATTTTCCCCAGGAGCCGAAAAAGCCAGAAAGGCCGCATTGGGATCCTCATCGGAGGCCTTGGC
>RFHL01000860.1 GCA_003696875.1 Bacteroidota bacterium
AGCAGTTGAGGCAAAAGATAATTGGAAAAGACGCACGCGGATTTATTTCTTTTTTTCTTTGCTGCCGCCCTTGTCGCCCCCGTCAGCCGATCCGGTGTAGAAATCCGGGGGGAAGCCGTTGAGCTGCCGCCAGAGTTCGTACCAGAGTGGTACGTCGTTGAGTAGGGCAAAGCCATTGACTCCGGCACCTACCCGGAGCAGCTCGGGCCAGGGCTCGTCCTTCGGATCGGGCGCCACGAGGATGCGGTACTTGCCATTCTGGCTGATGTCGGTTTCGACAGCGTAGATCACGCCGCCGAAGGTCCCGAAGCTGGTGTTGGGCCAGCCGGAGAAGACGATGGTGGGCCAGCCGTCAAACTCCAGCCGCACATGCTCGCCCTTGCGGGCGAGGGGCAGGTCCACGGGCCGCACATACAGCTCGGCCGCGAGCTGGTAGTTGAGGGGTGTGATGCTCGCTACCGGCTCCCCCGCCTTGACGGTTTCGCCCAGACCCGGCTTAAAGGCCTTGTTGATAAAGCCGCGTTGCGGGGCGGTGATGTAGCGGAAGTTGACCCGCTGCTCATAGTTGGTGAGCTTGTTGCGCAGCTTGACTACCTCGGCCTCGGACTCATACTGGGCCGAGCGGGCGCTTTCCTGGTCTGAGCGCGCCTTGGCAATCTTTCCTTCGTATTCGTTGCGTACCTGCGAGAGGGAAAGTTGGGCATTGGTCAGCTCCTGCCGGGCTACGTTGAGTTTGTTTTCCTGCGAAATGAGTTTGGCCTGGGACTCCTGCTGCTTGTTGCGCTTGTCTTCCCAGTCGGTGCGGGACTTGATGCCCTGCTTGTAGAGCGTATCCCAGCGGGCAAACTGGGTCTGGGCGATCTGGAAGTTGATGCGGGCAGCCTCCAGGTCGATGCTGTCGGCCTGCACCTTGAAGCCTGCCTGCAGGACTTTGTTGCGGGCTTGAGAGACCTTGAGTTCCAACTCCGCCTGTAGCGCCTGAATCTGGTTTTGCAGGGCGGCGACCTTGTTTTTGTAAGCTTCGATAGAGGATACCTTCGCCTGCAACTGTAGATCGGTCCGGGAGACAAGGTTGGGGTCGAAATAGTCGTCCTTGATCTCGGAGAGGAAAATCAGCGTATCGCCGGCGGCCACGGTGTCTCCCTCACTTACAAACCAGGCCTCGATACGCCCGTCGATGGTGGACTGCACGGTCTGGGGACGTTGATTGGGCTGGAGGGCAGTCAGCTGGCCAGTGGCCTGGATATTCTGCGTCCAGGGCACAAAAAGGATGATGATGAAGATGCCAAGAAGGCTGAGTAACCACAGGGCCAGGTTGCGGGCACCAAATGGGTCCCAAACTTCGCTAAACGACTGGTAGTGAAGTTTTTGAACCTGGGGTTCCAGCCGGTTTTCCGATATATTCAGCATGGGAGGGCGTAATTGAAGGATGGATATGAGTCTACCAGAAAAAAGAAGAATCAGGCGGTCACGTCTTCCAGAAAGATTTTGTCGGCATAGGGTCGCTGCCGGATATCCTCGTAGGTGCCGGTTTCGATGATGGTACCCTGCTGCATGACGATGACCTTGTCACAGCGGGAGGCGAGGACCGGGTCGTTGGACACGGCGATGAAGGTGGGGATCTCGTCGCTGGTGAGGAAATCGGCCAGCCGTATGCGTTCTTCCCGGTCAAGGGAGGGGAGAAAATCCTCCATCACCAGCATCTGCGGCCGCTTGGCGATGCAGCGGGCGAGGATGAGCTTGCGCACCACCGTGGCCGGGAACTGTGGTCCCTCCGGAAGCATCATGGTATCCAGTCCCTTGGGCAGCGACTGTACAAAATCGGTCAGACCCAACCGGTCGGTGGCCCACAACATATCTTCCACCGAGATGTGTTCCTTGCCCATGGAGAGATTTTCCCGTAGGGTGCCCCGGAAGAGGATTTTCTGCGAAAGACAGTCGCCAATATAGCTCCGCAGCGCCACCGGATCGTAGTTGGCGGCGGGGATATCATTGTAGGCGAGCACACCGGTGTAGCTCTCGTAGAGCCCCGATATCACATTGAGGAGAAGGCTCTTGCCCGAGCCGTTGAAGCCGACGATACACACTTTCTCCCCGGGCTGGGCCTCCATGGAAAGATGAAAGAGCGAGGGCTCGGGATCTCCGGGATAGGTAAAGGTCAGGTCCTTGATCTTGAGCGAAACCCCGCCGCTGAAGCGCATCGGCGCGTAGTCCAGCCCCTCGTGCCGCTCCAGCGGCAGGTCGGTCACCTTGCCCAGCTTTTCCAGGGCGGTCAGGACGTCGTAAATGGTCTCCGCGCTCAGAACCAGCTTCTCCACCGAGCTGATGATCAGGATGATCACAATCTCCGAAGCCACAAACTGACCGATGTTGATTTCCCGCTGGATGAGGAGGATGCTCCCCAGGATGAGCAGGACAGCCGTGATCAGGGTCTTGAAGCCGACCACATTGCCGTACTGAAACATCAGGACCCGGAAGTGCTTTTTGCGGGCATCAAGGTAATGAGAGACCAGCTTGTCGGTCTTCTTGACCGGAAGCTTGGTCTCGCCGGCGAGTTTGAAGGTGCTCAGTGTGCGGGCAAGCTCCTCCAGCCAAAAAACCACCTGGTATTTATAGTCCGACTCTTCGAGGCTACTCTTCAAGCCTTGGGGACCCGTGAGTCGCACAATCAGGATCAGCATCAGAAAGAGGCCAATCCCGAAGATCACAAAGAAGGGATGGTAGAAGGAAAGCAGAATCAGGCCAAAGAAGATCTGCAGGATTGCCGTCGAAAAATCGATCAGGATCTTGGGCAGCCCCTTCTGCAAATTCATGGTATCAAAGAAGCGGTTGACCAGCTCCGGGGGGTAGTACTTGATCAGGGATTCCATCTTGATCCGTGGGATGCGATAGGCAAACTCCAGGGAGGAGCGAACAAACACCCGCTGCTGCAAAATCTCTGTCAGGGAGATTTGCATGATCTGCATGATCCCGGCGAGGGCCGTCCCGGCGGTGACGACCACGATCAGCAAGATCCAGGAGGAAGATATTTCGTTTGCCAGCGTCAGGCCCAGAATCGCTTGTATCCCTAGAGGAAGCGACAGGTTGATGAGTCCGGCAAAAATGGCGTAAAGATAGATGTAGCCAATGGTCTGTTTTTCTTCGGACATAAGCCGGAAGAAGCGTGCCAATGGCCGGCCGGCAAAAGTGGAACCCGATGTACTAGCCATGAAGGTGGTCGGTTTGTGGATGATGAGGCTCCCGAGACAGGAGGAGGGGATGGTTCGTAGTATGGCTCCCCTTTTTGAAAGTTTCACTATCAGTACTCGCCAGCTACGGAAAAGGTTTCAGGGTAGGGTGATTATTTTTCCCCTTTCCCTCGACCGGGCAAGTCTTTTCTTTATCAGCAAAACTTGCCCCTGAATCATTTGTTCAGGGCCGCAGCGCCTATCTTTGTCCCGACGTTGTAATTCGGTTCAATCGGGCTTGTTCGGCATCGCACCATCTTGCATTTTCCTCCCCATGATACAGCGCGCGTTACTTTTTTGCCTCACCATTCTGATGACCGGCGGCCTGTGGGGCCAGGCTTCCTACACGGTACGCCTGGCCTCAGGGGCGTCCGACCTGGAAAGCTGGTTTCGGGAAGTCGACCGGCGGGGCATCCTGCCCGCCGACCTGGATCCGGCCTTGCGGGGCCGCTACCCCTTTCTGGCGGACCTGAGCCGCGTGGAGGCCCTGCTCCCCCCGGCCTATGGGCCGGCCCCCGCAGTTCTGCGGGGCTACTACGTCCTTGGGGGCGACTTTGACCTCACCGATCTTCTTGGCAGTGGCGCCTTCGAAGAGGTAGAGCCCAGCCGTACCTACCGCCTGCACGAGGCCGAGGCCCTCGCCTATCAGCCCAACGACGACTCCCTCTCCCGGCAGTGGTACATCCCCTACATCGGCGCCGACCGCGCCTGGGACCTCACCCGCGGCCGCAGCGACATCCGCATCGGGGTGGTCGATACGGGTCTGGACTATGGCCACCCGGAGCTTGATGGCCAGATCGCCATAAACACCCTCGAAGACCTCAACGGCAACGGCCGTTTTGAGCCCTGGCCGGTCAGCGAGGTCCGCCACGGCCTGAGCGGCGACTTCGACGGCCTCGACAACGACGGCAACGGCTATGCCGATGATGTGATCGGCTACGACTTCGTCGACCAGCCCCGCTCACCCTTTGGGGGGGATTACCTCAATCCCGACCCCAATCCCCTGGACGACAACAGCCACGGCACCGTCGTCAGCGGCGTGATCGTCGCCCGTATGGACAACCGCCTGGGCGGCGCCGGGATCGCCCCCGACTGCCGGGTGATGGTCCTGCGCGCCTTTGGCGCGGACGGGGCTGGTGAAGACGACGACATCGCTCGTGCCATCGTCTATGCCACCGATCAGGGTGTGCGTATTCTCAACTTCAGCTTTGGCGACATCTACCCCTCCAGCCTGATGCACGCCGCCATCCAGTATGCCCACAGCCAGGGCGTGATCATGATCGCCTCGGCGGGCAATGCCACCGGCGATGCGTTGCATTACCCCTCCAGCTACCCGGAGGTGATCTCTGTGTCGGCTACGGCCGCCGACCTTGCCACCGGACGCGAGTATCTCTGGCCGCTGAGTTCGTACGGCCTGACGGTCGATCTGGCTGCCCCGGGCTCACAGATATTTACCACCACTCTTCGCGATACCGCCGCCGACGGACAGGTGACGGCCTATACCCGCACCCAAGGGACCAGCCTCTCTGCCCCTATGGTGAGCGCGGCGGTGGGCCTGCTCTTTGCCCACCGGGGGCCCCGTACCCCCGGGCAGGTACGGGGCATCCTCTCCACCAGTGCCGACGACGTCTCCGAGCCGGGCTGGGACCATCTCACCGGCGGCGGCCGGCTCAACATCTTTCGGGCCTTGCAGGTGGTGGGCAATCCCGAGGTGCAACTCCTCCGTCCGGCCAATGATAGTGGCAGCGCGCGCGATACGGTCTGGATCGTGGGGACGGTGCTGGACCCCGAGCTTACGGCCTATGCGCTGGAGTTTCAGGCCGGGACCACCGACGAGACGCCCTGGCAGACCATCCTGGAAGGAGGGCGCTACCAGACCATCGCCGATACGCTGGGCATGTGGGACCTGAGCGGATTGGAGGAGGGCGATTATACCCTGCGGCTGCGCGTGACGCGCAGCAATGGATTCACCCTGGAGGACCGGCTGCGCTTTGTGCGGGACCAAAGCCCGCCTGAGATCGAGATTCGTCGCGCCACCTCCATCTGGGACAATGAGCAACGCGCCTGGATGCTGGTGTATCGTGCCAGCGACCCGGCCACCGTCAGCCTGCATTACCGGCCGGTGGGTGGGACCACCTTCCGGCAGCGCGTCTACGACCGCCGCACCCGCAACGGCGAGTTTCTCCTGGCCGGGACCGACCTTGGAGCCGGGGACTGGGAATACTACCTCCGGGCCGAGAACCTGGCCGGCCTGGTGACCGAAACGCCGCTGGCTACCTTTTCCTTCAGCCCTACCTACATCAACCGCGAAGGCTACCGGGAAAAGCCGTACCTGCTGGCTCCCGGGCGGGTGCTACCCCAGGCCTATGACCTGGACGGAGACGGGCTACAGGAGGTCATCATGAGTCGTTACCAGCAAAACTTTAGTCCCGGCAAGGTGATGTGGTATGAGTATGCGGGGGGGCAATTTTTGCTGCTGGATTCGGTGGCGGAAAAAAATGTGCTGCTGACCCGCGATGTCGGGGACGTGGATGGCGATGGGCTTTGGGAGCTGCTCGTTTCGGTCAATGACAGCCTGTTGGTGCTGGAGCAGAGCGAAGCCGGCCTGCTGCCCGATGTGGAGCGATACCGCAACGAGGGCAACGAGCGCTACCCGGCCGGATTTCGCGATACCGACGGTGACGGCAGCCCGGAACTGGTCCTCAAGGATTTTGAGGATTATTACATCTATGACTGGACCGGGAGCACCTTTGAGGAGGTGGCTACCCTGCCAGATGTGAGCCCCGACTATGCCGGCGCCAATGCCCCCCGGGCCGTGACGGCCGATTTGGACGGTGACGGTCGCCCGGAGACCGCCTATCAGGATTTCGATGGAGACCTGATGCTCTACGAGCACGTCTCGGGACAGAACTACGCCTTGCGGCTGCTCGATACCACGGACCTGATCCGGGAAGAGGCGGGTTCCTATCTCGTTACGGGAGACTTTGACGGCGACGGACAACCGGAGCTTTTTTCTGCCCTGCACACCAGCCTGCCCACCCGCCGCAACGAGGACTTTGAGTATGACGCCGCCTACTGGTGGCTGCGCATCTGGAAAAGCAGCGCCAACGACACCTACGACCTGGTCTGGGAAGACTTCGTCTACGATTTTGACACCCGCGACCTCAACGCCGCCACCACCGGCAACCTGGATCAGGACCCGGCTCAGGAGATCCTGTTTTCCAGCTATCCCCGCACCTACTTGATCGATTTTCAGGGGGGAACCTACGGCATGGAATGGTTCCTCTACGGTTTGGCTACGGATCAGCACCTCATCGCCGACTTTGACGGCAACGGGTTGGCGGAGTTCAGCCTGAGCCGGGGCGACTCCATCCTGTTTTTCGAGAAGGATCTGGCCTTCACAGGTCCCAAGGGCGTGTATGACCTGAGTGGTCAGGTCCTTGGCCCCAACACCGTGCGGCTGTCCTGGCCGGCCAGCCCCAACGCCAGTGGCTACGAAGTCTGGCGCGTGACCGACCCCTTCAACAACGGGCCGGTGGCCCGTACCGATCCCATGCCTGGGACCAGCTTTACCGACGCCAGCCTCACGGCTGGGACCTGGTATGCCTACGTCATCCGGGCGGTCAATCCCGCCCTGAATCCCGACACGAGCGATTTTGGCAACTTCGTCTTCCTCCGCCCCCATGCGCGGCCACGGGTGGACAGTGCCGCCGCCGTCGGGCCACGGCAGGTGGAGGTATGGTTTTCCGAGCCCGTCTGGGACGCACAGGAGGACCGTGATCACTTTGTGCTCAACGACACCCAGAGCCCCGTGGGGCTCGTGGGGCATGGCGACCCCGGCCACAAGCTGCTGCTTTCCTTCTCCCGGCCCATGGCGGCCGGCCCCCAGACCTTGACAGTCGATACCGCCTTCATGGACGCCGGGCGCGCCCCGGTAGATCCGGCTTTTAATCAGACTACCTTTACCTATATCCCCGGCGAGGACGAAACCCTGATCCTCAGCCGCTGGGAGCGGCTGGATGACAAGCGGGCCACCCTCTGGTTCAATTATCCGCTGGAGGAAAGCTCGGCCCTGGACACCAGTCACTACCGGCTAGCCCCCTATGGCCGTATGGTGTCCGTGGAGTGGGGCTCGGACGACCTGGATGCTGTGACCATTGAGATTGCCGATGCGCGCCTGGGCGCGCTGGGGTATCCGGTCTCGGTCTCCGTGAGCGAGGTCTGCGCCATCAACGACCTCTGCATAGGCGAAACCGGCCACACCGCTACCTTCTCCAGCCACATGGACGACCTGTCCGAAGTTTTTGCCTACCCCAATCCGGTCCGCAACCACGCCCTCTTTGAGGGTATGCGCTTCGCCAACCTCACCCAGCAGGCCACGGTGGAAGTCTTTACCGTCTCCGGGCGCTTTGTCAAGCGTTTGGAAGAAACCGACGGCGACGGGGGCTTGCAGTGGGACCTGCGCGACCTCACCGGCCAGCGGGTCAAGCCCGGGCTGTTTATCTACCGCGTCTCCACGGAAAAGGAGGGCGTGGAGGATTTTGTCGGAAAATTCTCGGTCGTCGAGTAGAGGCGCCCAGCAGGTGCGTCCCACGACCCTGGCACCCGCTGGCTTGCGCATGCCGGGGCCAGGGCTTTTCTTTGCGGGATCAATTCGTTCCCGCAAGCCTACGTCCCATGAACAACGAAGAATTTCGCCGGCAGGCGCATCAGTTTGTCGACTGGATGGCCGACTACCTCGCCACCGTCGAGGACTATCCCGTGCGGGCTCAGGTCCAGCCCGGCGATGTCCGGGACCAGTTGCCTGCCGCCGCCCCCGAGCGGGGCGAGGCCATGGACGACATCTTTCGGGACTTCCAGGAGATCATCCTGCCGGGCATGACCCACTGGCAGAGCCCCCATTTCTTTGCCTATTTTCCTGCCAACGGCTCCTATCCCTCGCTGCTGGCCGAGATGCTCACTGCCACCCTGGGGGCGCAGTGTATGATCTGGGAGACCTCCCCGGCCGCCGCCGAGCTGGAGGAGCAGGTCATGAAGTGGCTGGGCCAGCTCATCGGCATCCCCGACTCCTGGTCGGGGGTGATCCAGTCCACCGCGTCGGATGCCACCCTGGTGGCCCTGCTCACCGCCCGCGAGCGGGCGAGCGATTTTCAGTACAATGCCCAGGGCGGGGCGTCCCAGCCCCGCTACCGGGTCTACGGCTCCGCCGAGTTGCATTCTTCTATCGAAAAAGCCGTCAAAATCGCCGGCCTGGGCCGCGAAAACTACGTCAAGATTCCCGTCGACGAGCACTTTGCCATGCGACCCGAGGCACTGGCCGTCGCCATCCACGACGACCGGATGAATGGCTACACCCCGCTCGCGGTAGTGGCGGCTCTCGGCACCACCAGCTCCACTGCTGTGGACCCCATTTCCTTGATCGCCGACATCTGCACCGAGGAAGACCTCTGGCTCCACATCGACGCCGCCTACGCCGGTTCGGCCCTGATCCTGCCGCAGTACCGCGACCTCATCCGGGGCATAGAGCAGGCCGATTCCTTCGTTTTCAACCCCCACAAGTGGCTGTTCACCCACTTCGATTGCTCAGCTTACTTCGTGCGCAACCACGGCCACCTGATCCGCACCTTCGAGATCAGCCCTGAGTACCTCAAGACCCAGGCCGACGCCCAGGTCAACAACTACCGCGACTGGGGCGTCCCGCTGGGCCGCCGCTTTCGCGCCCTCAAGCTCTGGTTTGTGCTACGCAGCTTCGGGGCCGAGGGGCTCCGGCAGCGCCTGCAGCACCACATCGACCTCGCCCAGGGGCTCGTCCGCGAAATCGACGCCCATCCCGACTTCGAGCGGCTGGCCCCCGCCCCCTTTAACCTGATTTGCTTTCGCTACCATCCCCGCGGCCTCGACGATCCTGCCACCCTCGACGCCCTCAATGCCCGCCTGCTGGCCGAACTCAACGCCAGCGGCCAGCTCTACCTCACCCATACCCGCCTCGCCGGGAACTATGTGATGCGGCTGGTCATCGGCCAGACCGAGGTACAGCAGCGGCATGTCGATGCCGCCTGGGAACGGATCCAGAAGACCGCCGCCAACCTGGAGCAGGCATAGCCCGTATTTGCATAGCTGGCATTTTTTGTTAGCTTTTGCGCCCCTTGACCCCCATTCTCCCATTCGCAGAGGCTCTTTTTCGCTTTTTACTACTCCAATTCGCTTTACTCATGAAAGTTTGGTTCATCACGGGATGCTCCACGGGTTTTGGCCGGGAACTGGCCAAAGTAGCCGCCGCCAAAGGCGATTTCGTCTATGGTACGGTCCGGCAGGAGGCCCAGATGGAAGCCCTCGAAGCCCTGGCTCCCGGTCAGATCAAGGCCCTGCTCCTCGACGTCACCCATCCCGCCACCATCAAAGCGGGCGTCCAGACCGCCCTCGACACCCACGGTCAGATCGACGTCCTTGTCAACAATGCCGGCTACGGCTCTCTCGGCCCGCTGGAGGTCGTCGAGGAAGAAGAAATGTTCCGTCAGTTTGACGTCAACGTTTTTGGACCCGTACGGCTCATCCAGGCCGTGCTGCCCGGCATGCGCGCCCGGCGCAGCGGCCACATCCTCAACATCACCTCCATCGCCGGGCTGAACGGCTTCCCCGGCGTTGGCATTTACAACGGCTCCAAGTTTGCCCTGGAAGGCATAGGGGAGTCCCTGAGCCACGAAGTCCGGCCCCTGGGCATACACGTTACCAATGTCGAACCGGGCCCCTTCCGCACCGACTGGGCCGGTCGCTCCGCCACCTACACCCGCACCCAGATCGCCGATTACGAAACCACCGCGATCCGCAACATGGAGTCCATTGCCAGCGTGAGCGGCAAGCAGATCGGTGATCCCGTCCGGGCGGCCGAGGCCATGTACGCCCTCACGGAGCTGGACAAGCCACCGGTCCACCTGCCCTTGGGCGGCCCCGCCTACATGCGCGCCCGCATCAAGTTTGGCGACATCCTCCAGGAAATCGACGATTTCGAATACCTCGGTCTGCCGACGGATTATCCCGAGGCCTGAGGTCCCTCCCCTGTTGGGTTAGGAGGGCGTGTCCCCCGGTGGCGCAGCTGCGCCACCGGGGGCCGGGCTATTCCGGGC
>RFHL01000861.1 GCA_003696875.1 Bacteroidota bacterium
GAAAAACCGAGCTTGGCGGGCCAAGTGAGGCTTTTTCTGACGCCGTATGCGGGCAAGGGATCAAGCCAAAAGCGGACTTTATTTTTTGAGCGTTACTTAAATCCTCCACGCGATGAAGTCCATAGGTCTCTTCCTCCTCCTGATTCAGGGTAGCCTGTTCGCCCAGTCCTACTGCGAGCCGGACGATTGCCTCTTCTGGCAGCCCCAGCCAGAGCCTCTGGACAGCGCGGTGCTTACCTACGCCAGCAATCAGTGGTCTATCGACGAATGGGACAACATCACCTGCACCTTCCCGGTCCAGCAGTGCGAGAACCTTCAGATGAAGCTTTTCTGGCCGGTCCTGCCGGCCGACAGCCAGCGTCCGCTGGTGGTGTTTATCCACGGCGGGGCCTTTATTGAAGGGAATTATCAGGTATTTGAGGCAGAAGCCCGGGAAATGGCCCGCCTGGGCTACGTCGCCGCCACCATCAACTACCGGCTGTGCAAGCGCAATACCTGCCTCCTGCTGGACTGGGTAGCCACAGAAAACGCGGCTTTGTTACCTGCCGCCATCTGCAACCTCAACTTCTGGTCTGACTTTGGCACCGGCAGCTATGTGGCCACCTATGATGCGATTCGGGCCATTCGCTATCTGCAGGACCATGCCGGAGACTACCACATAGACCCGGACCGTGTCATCGTGGGCGGTGGCAGTGCCGGCGGCTGGGCCGCCTTGCAGGTGGCCTATCTCGATCAGGACGAGGCCAATAGCCTCGGCAATTGGGAAGCCGCCTGGGGCTCTCTGGAACCAATTTCCGGTCTCGTGGGCGTCTTTAGCCTGGCGGGGGCCATGTATGACACTACTTTCATCGACCCGGAGGAAGCCTTACCGACTTTTCTGGTCCACGGGACTTGTGATGCGATTGTCTGCTATGATCAGGATGCCCCGTTTCATTGCAACAACAGCTATCCCCAACTGCACGGCGGCGGAGAGATTGCCCTCCGGATGGCTCATCAGGGCATGCCCTACTACCTATTTACCGGTACCGGCATGGGCCACGATGTGGGTCCCCTGAGCAGCGCCTGGAAGCCGGAATTGCTGCGCTACATGCGCGAGACGATGCTCTGTGGCCAGGGGGGGAGCCGTCACGTAGTGGCAGGCCTGAACCCGGAAAGTGGGGAATGCGCCATCCTGGAGCAGGGGCCTCTGCAGGCCCCTCATCCGCCGAGACCGGCCGTAGGGCTTGCCACCAGCAGTCCCAGCGGCGGCCCACCCGCCGATTGCACCCTGGCAACCGGGCTAGATGAGGTCCCTCATTCGCGGATCTATCCCAATCCTGCTTCAAACTGGGTCGAGTGGGCCTTCGAAGGCCCCTATCAGGGGGGAGTAAGCCTTTTTGACCAGCAAGGAAAATGCCTCCATACGCAGACCGTTCCAGGCCTGCCGGCGGTTCGTCTTGATCTGTCGGCCATGCCGCCCGGCCTTTACCTGCTGCGTCGTACCGATGGCATGTCAGTCAGGGTCATCCACCGCTAAACCATCAGACGTAACGGAAACCGCGATGTGGTGAATCCAATCCATATGCACCTGTGCATCGGGGATGTTCATGCCTCGGCCCGCCCGCACCCGCACCATCGACTCGGCCGGATCCAGGCCGAGGGTCACCAGCGTCGCCGCCGCCATAGAGGCGGCGCGCCCACCACATAGGCGGTCATGCAGAACCACGGTGCGCCCATGCAGCAGCATCTGGCCTAGCTCGGTGGCCAGCTCAAGGGCCTGGACGGTATCGGGTGGAGGCAGCCGGTCTGGCAGCGGAAAGTGATAGAAATGCAGCCCAAACTGGGTACAGAGTTCGGCTTCCTGATCCAGACCCAGGCTGTGCATCTCATCCTGTGGCAGGAGCGATACCAGCAGGTCCACCTTGCGCAGGGCCAGCGATTGAATCTCTTCCGGCAGTTGGTCACCGCCCCGAGGCCGGGGCATAATGCCAAGGCGACCAGGTGTATTTTCCTTAATCCAGAAAAGGGAGGTATACATGGGGAAAATTGTTCGAGCTTCGTCGTTCCGAGTTCGCGCTTAAGATATCTCCGGGAGCCATTTAGCCCCTCTCCCGAGAAGCAGGAAGCAAATGGATGCTCACCGTCCCCTCCTCAATACACCTTTTCACCTTGCCGGAGCCATTGGCTCCAGTCGGCGTTGTAGGTGTGGACGCGCTCGGTGGGCTTGCCCTCCGGGTCAACGACCGGAAATCCCTGGTTTTTCCAGGCGAAAATGCCCCCGTACAAGTTGTAAACCTGGGTAAAACCCAGGGCCTGTAACTGCTCGCCGATGCGCTCGCTGCGATAGCCCACGGTGCAGTACACCACCACGGGCTGGTCCCGGGGAATATCGGCGACCGTCTCCGGCTGGAAGCCTTCGTAGCC
>RFHL01000862.1 GCA_003696875.1 Bacteroidota bacterium
ATTGGGGTAAGCGTAAGGCAAAGACTCCCGGCAAGGCCGGAGGTCGCACCGGATGGGGATGCCGCTTCCTACGATTGGAGACGCATGCAGGCGGAGCGCGTCACATGGTGACGATGAGCAGCTCAATATCGCGATAGTTCATGCTCATGCCGAACAGGTTGGCGATGTTTTTCTTGGTGAGGTGGCGCCGGTAGATGTAAATCCCCTGCTTGAGGCCTTCGTTGTAGCGGACGAGGGCGTCGAGGCCGCCGCTGTCGCCGATGTTGACAAGGAGAGGGCCCATGATGTTGCTGACGGCGATGGAGGCGGTACGGGCGACGCGCGAGGCAATGTTGGGCACGCAAAAGTGGATGACACCATCGCGGATGAAGGTGGGCTGATCGTGCGTGGTGGGACGGCTGGTCTCGATACACCCCCCCTGGTCAATGGAGACATCGATGATGACGGAGCCGGGCTTCATCTCCTTGACCATGTCTTCGGTGACGACGAGCGGCGCGCGCTGTCCCTCGCGGTAGGCCGCCCCGATCACGACATCGGAGGCGATGACCGCCTCCCGGATGTAGTTGCGCTGAGCCACGGAGGTATAGACGTTGATGCCGAGTTCCTTCTCGATACGGCGGAGCTTGTAGATCTCCTCGTCGATGATGCGTACGCGGGCCCCCATACCCATGGCGGTCTGGGCGGCGTTGAAACCGACTGTACCGGCGCCGATGATGGTGATCTCGGCGGGCGGGATGCCGGTGATGCCCCCGAGGAGGATCCCCTGCCCGTTGTTGTTGCCGGTGAGGAGTTCGGAGGCGATGTGGATGGAAGAAACCCCGGCGATCTCGCTCATCATCTGCACGAGGGGCAAGGAGCCATCCCCGCTGCGATAAAACTCAAAGCCAATGGCGGTGATGTTTTTCTTGATGAGCTGGGAGAGGTAGTCAGGCGTAAGGCTACCGAGGTTGACGGCGGAGATGAGGACCTGATTTTCGCGCAGGAGTCCGATCTCCTCGCCGGACAGGGGCGATATTTTGAGGATGATGTCGGCCTGCTTGAAGACATCCTCGATTTTGTAGCAGATGTTGGCACCGACTTCGGAAAAATCCTTGTCGGAATAGCGGGCACCGATGCCTGCGTCGTGCTCCAGAAAGACCTGGTGGCCATTGGCGACAAGGACCCCAGCCGTATCCGGGGTGATGGGCACGCGGTTTTCCTGAAAAAACGATTCTTTGGGCACCCCGATGCGGAGGACCTTTTTGGCGCGGCTGGTCTTGACGGCCAGTTCCTGGGGCACGGCCCAGGAGCCGGGATACACGCCCGAAAACAAACCCCGATCAACGGAAAACTGCATTTTCCCCATGTCCTGTCAATAGATGAGTTCGATGCGCCGGCTGTCGTCAGGCAACACGGTCAGATGGATTTCGGCGGCCTCGGGCGGCAAGAGGGAAGGGATGCGCTCCGGCCATTCGATAAAGGAATAGTGATCTGAGTCGAAGTATTCGTCGACCCCGATGTCGTAGGCTTCTTCTTCCCGCTTGATGCGATAGAAGTCGAAGTGGTAGACCCATCCCCCCGGAAAGGCATACTCATTGATCAGGGAAAAGGTGGGACTGCTCACGGGTTCGGCTACCCCCAGGGCCTTACAGAAGTCCTTCACCAAGGTGGTTTTTCCGGCCCCCAGGTCCCCGTAAAGTGCGAAAATTCTGACACTGTTACAAGTGTTCAGAATGTTTTTTGCCACGGATAAAAGGCCCGATTCTTCGTGACAGATGTAGGCTTGGCGGGGCATAGGATGGCGGCTGAAAAGGGGCCGCGAGCGGCCCATACGGGGCGAAGGTAGGAAATTCGTAGTATTTTTTGTGGGCAGGCAGGCAACAAAAAAACCGGCCGATACGGGATCGGCCGGGAGCGGAAGAGGATCGTCCTGCAGGGCCGTCAGCGGCCCTTGGGAGTGAGCTCCAGAGCCGGAATCAGCATCTCCTCAAGGCTGATGCCTCCGTGCTGGAAGGTATCCCGGTAATAGTTGACGTAGTAATTGTAATTGTTGGGATAGGCAAAGAAGTAGTCTTCCATGGCAAAGACATAGGAAGAACTGACGTGCGACTGGGGGAGAAAGGCCTCCTCGGGTCGGCGAACGGTGAAGAGGTGGCGGGCCCCCTCGTCGTAGTTGAGGTTTTTGCCCTGCTTGTAGCGCAGGTTGGTGGTGGTGTGGCGATCGCCGATGATCCGGGAGGGCTTACGCACGCGCACAGTACCGTGGTCGGTGGTGATGATGAGCTTGATGTTGCGCTGGCTCAGGGTGCGCAGCAGGCGCAGCAGGGGCGAGTATTCCAGCCACGAGCGGGAGAGGGAGCGGTAGGCGGCCTCGTTGGGAGCGAGCTCCCGGATGATGTTCATCTCGGTGCGGGAGTGGGAGAGCAGGTCGATGAAGTTGTAGACAAT
>RFHL01000863.1 GCA_003696875.1 Bacteroidota bacterium
CCAAGACGCATCGTTACTATTTCTGGGACAATGGCATTCGGAACGCGGTCATCAATAATTTCAACGCCCTTGAGTCCCGCAATGATCAAGGAATGCTTTGGGAAAATTTCTTGTTCACAGAACGGCTCAAGACACAGCACTACTTGCGTATCTATGCCAATTCCTTTTTCTGGCGTACCTACGATCAGCAAGAGGTAGACATGGTTGAAGAAAGGGACGGAAAACTCTTCGGCTACGAATTCAAATGGAAACCCCAGCGTCCCAAGCCACCCAAGCGCTGGCTCAATACCTACCCCGAGGCGACTTTCCAGCTGATCCATCAAGAAAACTTCCTGCCCTTTCTGACGGGAAGGTAAGCCCTCACTCAAACCGAAACACCGCCGACTCCGTCCGGCTCTCCCGCAGCAACCCCTCCAGCTCCGCCAGCACCTCAGGGTGCTGGTCGGCCACATTGTTCGTCTCGCCGATATCATCGGGCAGGAAGTAGAGCTCCGCCGGGGCGTCGGGAGCGACGAGATAGTCGTATTTGACGGCTTTCCAGGGACCTTTGCGCACGGCCACGCGGCCGCCGAGTTCGTGAAACTCCCAATAGAGATGGGTGTGCTGGCCTTGCTCGCCTTCGCCAAGCAGAGTGGGCAGCAGCGAAATCCCGTCCAGACCAGCGGGCACGGGCGCGCCCGCAAGCGCGGCGAAGGTGGGAAAGTAGTCCCAAAAAGCAGAAATATGGTCGCTTTGTCGACCCGCGGCAATCCTGCCGGGCCAGTAGGCGATGGTCGGCACGCGGATGCCGCCTTCGTAGAGGTCGCGCTTATAGCCACGCAGGGGGCCGTTGGAGTCGAAGAAATCGGGATCGGCCCCGCCCTCCAGGTGGGGGCCGTTGTCGGAGCTGAAAATGATCAGGGTGTTGTCGCTCAGGCCGAGCGACTCGACCTGGGCCAGGATTTGCCCCACCTGCTGATCAAGCAGGTCGACCATGGCGGCAAAGGCGGCGTGGGGCTCGGCCTGGGATTCATAGGGCCCGAGGCGATACTTTTCGCCTTCGTCATAGCCCTGGTAGGGCGTTTCGGGCGCAAATTGCGCCCGGTACTTGGCCATCAAACTGTCGGGAGCGGCGAGTTCGGCGTGGGGCATGACGGCAGGCAC
>RFHL01000006.1 GCA_003696875.1 Bacteroidota bacterium
GGGGGCCATGGGATGAGCTTACTGCATGGGGGGAGCCAGGGCGTTTTCCATCACCACGGCGGCGTCGCCGCCGTGGGTCTTCACGATGGGGTTGCCATCGCGGGTGAGGCCCTCAAAGGTGCCGGCATCGACCAGATCCCAGATGGCATATTTGGCCTGTCCATCCACTGTAAAGAGGCCAAAGTGGTTTTCTGAGCCACCGGGATTGGCGGCGTCCTTCCATGGCTCGTCAAAGGCCTCGAAGTAGAAGCAGGACAGCCCAGCCTTATCCGTCCAATCGCGGATCAGCTGATAATACAAGGCCATTTTGTATTCGTCGCAGGCCCGCGAGCGGGTGGGGCTGTAGAGCCCATTGGACGAACTGGCCCAACCTGTCTCAGTGATATGGATGGGCTTTTCGACCCCCAGGCTCTGCATATAGCTGCGCACAGAGTCGTACTGAGCCTTGGCATAGTCGAGGGAGCGAACCATCGCCGCCTGTATGCGGGCGCTGTCTGAGTCATTGGCTTCCTCGGGGCGGCTGCCCCAGAAGACGGGGTTGTAGTGCGTGTCGTGCATCGGATAGGTATGCATCGCGATGAAATCGACACTGCGGATGAGTTCATTAAGGTCCTCAACATGGTACTCGTCACCACCGCCCCCCCAGGAGGCGAAGTTGTCCGAGCTGGTGATCCACAGATCGGCCGGCAGCTCGCCGCTGGCCTTGAGATTCTGCAGATACTTGACCCACTTGAGGATCACACCGGGCTGCACATAGTAGCTGGCAGCCCACTTGACCATGGCCTCGTTACCGACAGCCAGAACCTTGATGATGTCAGGATGTTGCTTGGCCAGGGCGACGGCCCGCTCGACTTCCTCGGCATTGCGGGCGCTTTCCTGATCGTGATCAGGAGGTAGCTCCGTCCAGGCGTTGAGACAATCAATCCAAATGCCCAGCATCATATACATCTCAAACTGCGGGTCCTCAGCCTTGAGCTCGCTGATGGCCTTGACCACATTCGAGGCATGAGGCAGGTGTAGTTTGTAGGTCCTTAGGACACGAATCCCCATCGCATGCAGGATCTTCATGTCCTCCTTGAGCTGGTCCACGGTAGGTTCAATGTCGTGGTCCGCCTCCCGGTATCCCCCGTAGGAGATAGCCTGGAAATCGGGATTTCCCAGGATGTCAGCGGCAGTTCGCATAGGAACGTTCATTCGGTTTTGTTCATCATCAGATTGACCTGCTTGCTGTCCTGGCCCGCAGGCACTGGCAAACAGAAGGAAAGGGAGAAGAATAAGAATATGGCGTAACATGGGGCGCTACTTTAAGGATTGAGGGGATATCCAGACTTCAACTTGGGTAACCTCACCGGACCGGCGGAAAATAGCCTGGCTCGTAGCCAGGTCGAGGGCGGCCTCAGGGCTTTGACGGTGGCTGCCATCAGCGTAGTGCACCGTTAAGCCGGGCTCCTGTGCCAGATGGTAGACCACCGGGACCTGGCAATAGGTAAAGGCCAGGCTGCCGACCGGCAGCTCCAGGGTGTGCGTTTCGCCTGCAAGGTTGATGTAGGCAAAGTGGCGTGTCTCCGCCAGAAACTCGGATCGCCGCAGCAAGGCCGGCTCGAAATGGATACATCCGTCCACGACCTTGACACCCAGTTCGCCGATTCGGCTCAGGATGTCTTCCTTGACCTGCCCAGTCATACCGGGCTGTTGGGCGCCTTTACCCGCCGGGGTGTGGGAATAGGCGTCAGTAGGAAAGGCTCCGTAGAGCTCAGGGGACTTGTGCACGCCGATGCCCGCCTGTATCTCGTAATAGTGCTCCAGCAGGCGGCCCACCGTTTCGGGATCGCTGCCTTGCCCGATGGCAGAGAGGCAGCATTCGTTTACAGCCAGCAGCAGCTTGGATACCATGTGCCAGTAGATCGAGCCCAGGCCCTCATAGCCGTAAAAGGTGCCCGAGCGTCCCGTAAAGGCCTTATGATTAAAGACTTCCTCAAAGATTCCCAGGATCAGGTCGCGCTCCTGCGCGGCCAGCCCGGCATAGGGCGACCCTGCCAGGCCCCGAAGGGCCCGATCCAGATCGCCCGCGTTTTTGAAATTGGGGTTAAAGTGATAGCCGCCCTCGACATCCTGCTCCACGAGGGCCTTGTGGCCCTCGGCGACCATCTTTTTCAGCAGCTGGGATCGGCTGATCGCTGATGCCGGGATGTTGTTGCGGGCGAGGAAACCCGGCAATTCCTTGTTGGGATACAGCAAATAGCTGTACTGATCTGGGCGGAAGAGCGGACTTTCCTTCATGCCATCCAGGACAGCCAGTACCTCTTCGGGCTTCAGGTAGCCACTGCTGAGCACAGCCACCTGTCCCTCAAGCATCTCATTGAGGTAGTCGATGCGCACGCCTCCGTCATAGACCGTCATCAGGTTGTAGGCATGGTAGAGGTCGTCTTCGCGGCGGTTGGCGGCGATGCTGTGGTCTACAAAAGCGAGGCTGGTGTCCAGAAAGGCCAGCAGCGCATCGCGGCTGAGGGTATGCCGCTGAGCAGAGAAGGCCTGCTCGTAGATCTGTTCACGGTAGGCCGAGCCCGCCAGGCCCAGCGCATCGAGGACGCGCTTCCGATCCTGATCGCTGATGGCGCTATCGAGGAGGTGGCGATGCTGCACCAGGGCATCCCGGATTCCCGCAAAGAAGGTGGCCATTTCCTCCGATACCTCGAAGCCTTCCGTAGAGGTGTCCTGCAGCGTTTTTTGGAAGAAATGCAAGAAGCGCCGCAGGTAACAGAGGGTCACCATCGACACCCCATTGCCGACCAGAGCATTGTTGGCGTCGTTCCACTCGGGGCGCTGGGTGTTCATCCAGATGCCGCCCTCAGGGATAAAGTTGGACAGCTTCGCCAGCACAGTGGCCAGGATTTTTTCCATGAAACTGACCCGGTGGATGTCCCCAGCCTGATTGGTCAGCAGGGCGCCATCGGCGCCCATGGCCTCCCTCCGCGCCCGGATGCGGCCATCCAGCACATGATCAAAGTCGATGGTGTCCTTGGGGTTGCGCAGCAGATCGGCATAGGGCTTGATCCGGTAGGGGACATTGGCATACACAAAGGTCGCCTGATTCCACACCGCTTGCAGGCGTCCCGGCTGATGTACCTCCAAAAACTCCAGGAACTTCAGTAGATAGATGATCTGATGATCGCCCCAGTAGCCGATATAGGACCAGGGATCGTCGGGCTCGATGGTCTCCCAGTCAAAGCCGTCCTTGGTCACCCGGTAGGGGTTGTAGCCGTCAAAGGTGGAAGCATTGAGAAACTTGGCGATCATCCCCTCGATGAAGTCAGGGAAGGCATGCACCAGGGCTTCCCAGTTCTGGAAAATGTCGCGCCAGTTGCCTTCGTAGTCCAGAACCTTGCTGCCGTCCGTTTCACTGCGGGTGTTGATAGAAAATCGGTTCCAGGGGCGGCTGGGATCGCCGTGACGGCGACTGAACTTGAGGGGCATGTACTCCAGGCTGAGACGCTGGAGATCGGGATCCTGGCTCGCTGTGAGCGCTTCCCGGAGGGCCTGTACCGTGAAGGTCTCAGGCAAGCGGTTGACAAAGTCGGCCTGAGCGGCATACACCGCCTGGTTGGCCTTGGCCAGATAGCGGACAAAGTCCCATTTTTCGATTCGGTAGTGATGATCGAAGATGCCCCCCCGCATGATGTTGAAGAGTACATTGCTGAAGTGGCGGGCGTCTCGCAGGGGATCGGCCGTACACTGCAGGGCATCGGCCGAAGCATTGAGGGCCTTGAGGCGACGCGTGCCCTGGTCTACGTCCTGCGCCACCGCCGCGCCCAGGGCGCGGTCGTGAGACAGGCGATGGATCAGGCCGATCACATCGGCATGGCTTTGGTTAACGTTGGCAATGAGGGACCAGCTTTTTTCTGCTCCGGCAGCCAGCGAGAGGCAGTCGTGGACAAAATAGGCCCCTTTTTCTCCCTTGACATCGTGCTCTGGGGCTACCTCCCCCGTCGCGCGAAAGGCGGGCAACTGCCGGGAAGAAAGAAGATAGGTCGGCCGGCCCAGGCCCATGGACCAAACCACATTGGCCTTCAGCGCCTCGCTGGGCTCGGCCTTGTCTACAATGATCGCGCTGAGCGCAAATATGCCGAGGCCCGAGGCCTCGTGCAGCTCGCTACGCTTGTAGGCATCGACGAGGTTGCTGAAGTTGTTTTGGGTGTAGCTGCCGACCCCAGCCGGAACGATGTTTTGCAACCCATCCAGGAAGTCTACCTCGACCGGATCAGTCCCCCGATTGTGCAGGCTGGCTTCCCGGACAAAACCGAAGGTATCGCCAGAACTCCAGCGATAGCGGAAACTGAGCCCCAGGTCATGGTTGATCTCCTCAAAGATCACCTGATGCCCGTACTCGTGCTTGTAGAGGTTCTGGCTCGTACGATACAAGCCTTCCCCCCGAATGGAAAAAGGTTCCCAGAGGTGCGTCGCACCTGCTCTCTGAACCCGGAAAATCGACTTGCTGCCTGTCACTTCGACAGACTCCGTGATTTTGTCGTCGGTATAGTATGGAAAAAGGGCAAACTCGGCGTTTCTGCGTCCGGCGGTAAGCCCTCCATTGCTGGAGATAAACATCCAGTGATCGGATTCACTGACGATGTTCATGAAGAAAGGACGCAATTGGTTGATATCATGGATAACGAAGAATCGCTCGTCACCAATGACTACCTGACTGAGGTCCGGCATGGAAAGTCTTTGTGTAGTAGTTCTGAAAAAGTCCGTTATCGAAACAAGGCCCCTTGGGTCCCGAAAAGCAGGGCCAGAGTCTGCGAAGCGGCTCTGGCCCTGCCATACGGGAGCGGGTTTATTGGTAGACCCGTACGTAGTCTACGATCATCTGCTGCGGGAAAGGTGTCTGGCTCGTTGGGAACCCAACAAAGGTGCCGCCCACGGCCACGTTCAGGAGTAGGAAGAAGGGTTCATCATACACCCACTCGCCGGTTACATCCTCAGGAGTGATGCGCTGATAGAGGAAGTCGTCGATGAAGAAGTCGATGCGATCCTCAAACCATTCGACGGCATAGAGGTGGTACTCCGTATCAAAGCGGCCATTCTCCAGCGCATAGCTGCCGGTGATGGATGATCCGCCCGAATAGCCGGGACCGTGGAGAGAGCCCAGGGTGATGTTGGGCTGCTGCCCGCGCATCTCCATGATGTCGATTTCGCCACACTGCGGCCAGCTCACATCGTCGATGTTGTCGCCCAGCATCCAGAAGGCGGGCCACAGGCCCGGCCCGAAGGGGGTTTTCAGACGGGCTTCGAAGCGGCCGTAGCGTTGGGCAAAAAGCCCCTTGGTGGTGATGCGCGCCGACGTAAAAGGCATGCCGCCGAAGGTCTCACGAAGCGCGGTGATGACCAGGTTCCCTTCACCATCCAGCGCTACGTTTTCTGGCCGATCGGTGTAGTACTGCAGTTCCTGATTGCCCCATCCGTTCTCGCCAGTGCCCTGATCATAGGTCCACTTGGTAGGATCGGGGGCCGCACCAGCGGCGCCATCAAAGTCATCGCTCCAGGTCAGGGACCAGTTGCGTTCGGGTAGCTGTTGGGTTTCCTCGGGCTGGCAACTGTTCAGACCCAGGGCGAGTAGCGCCAGGGCGATAGGCCCCATCAATCGAGATGTATACATAATGTTACGGTTCGTTTAAGTAGTCCTGAGGTTACTTGTGGAAATACATGTTGTCAATGTAGATCTTGCTGGTGCCGGAGGGCTGTCCGACCAGGATATACTGGGCCAGATTGGCCCGCGTGGTCAAGCCCGTAAAATCAGAAAGCGGGATATCGTAACTGATCCACTCACCTTGATTGGGGGCGATGAAGTCAATTTGATGCTCTACATCATCGGACCCAGCGCCCTCGATCACACCATTGGCTCCGGCGTCTACCAGCTTGATCCCAAAAGAGGTCGCATTTGGGGTCCACATGTCGATGTGGAAGTGGGACATGCCGGTGGCATCAATCTGGTTAGCAATGGTTTCGATCCCCACAAAGTTCAGATCAGAGTAGATCTTGGCGGCGTTGCCGGCAATGGTGGTATCAGCCAGTGAAGCCTCCGACCAGCCCGTAATGAAGACGTCTACGGGTACGTCGGTATAGGCATCGCTGAAGAGCGAGATCACATCTGCCGCAGGCAGCGTAGGGGTAGGTGCGGCTGCTTCCGGTGCCCCACCTGCCGGGCCACCGCCGCCCTGGCCATCATCGTAAAAGTAGATGTTGTCTACATACACGTTGGGCAGGTCGCCAGACAGGACGATCTGGGCCAGGTTGCCACGACCCGTCAGACCAGGAAAGCTGGTCAGCGGCAGGTCTATGCTCAACCAGGTCTCGCTCTGCAGGGTGGGACTGCTCAGCGTAATCTCGTGTGAACTGTCGTCATTGCCTCCGAAGGTGCCATCGGGGCCAATATCCACGAGGAGAATTTTAAAGCTGGCCCCAGCCGTCTGGTCCGGCGTCCAGATGTCCATATGGAAACGAGTCATATCGGAGATGTCGATGGTGGGAGCCGTAAACTGAATGCCCACGAAGTTGAGTTGGGAATAGCGAACAACGTCGTCGCCAGCGATCTGAATTTCCTCACTCAAGGTGGTGGAAAATTCCCAGTACCCATTTAGGAAGTCAATGGGTTCGTTGGTGTAGGCATTGCTGTAGATCGAGATGACATCGGCGGGGTCTTCGGTCGGCGTGGGCGCAGCGACCCGAGGGACCACCGGTGCACCGGTTGAGGTTACGGCTAGTGAGCCTGTGGCAGCCCTGCCAGCCAGCGTAGCCGTGATGGTGGCCTCTCCTTCATCCCCCACGGTCACCAGGCCGTTGGCGTCTACAGATGCGACTGATGGATTAGAGGAGAAAAACTCGAAGAAGGCGGCCGAGGCTTCTACTCGCATGTCTACCCCATTGGGAAGGTTAAACAGCCCATAGGCATTGGCCGCAAATTCGGCACCTGATTCGGCCGTAACGGTGGAGTCAACCCCGTTAAAGATCCCGCCACCGCGGGGAGCGATCGTACCCAGGTTCTCAAATTTCACCTCATCAATCCAGAAGGTGTAGCCCCGGCCATCTTCGGGTCCCTCGGAGTAGTAAAACATCCCTTTCTCCTGCGTGAGTTTACTGGGATCGGGGATGGGGATGTAGTACTTCTGCCAGTTGGTGGTAACCGGCGTATTGGTGATGGTGGTGACGAAGCGATTCTCGCCCAGGTCATTGCCAAAGCCCAGAATGTCGATGTTGGCCGACTTGGAGGCCTTGGCCCAGAAGGTGAGCACGTTAAAGCCCGAAAGATCGCGCCCACCGGGCACGAAGAAGGCACCACCCGCGTAGGCGCCGCTGGCATTGTCAAAGTCGGGCACGGCAAAGCGCATGACGGAAGTGCCTTTATAGGCTCCTTCGTCCACCACTTCGAAGGCGCTTACGTCCGAGCCGCCAAAGGCGGCATATTCCAGGCCTGCGCTGAAGCCATCAATGAACACATTGGGCTCTACCGGAAACTGGGCCGGCTCCAGCCCATCAATGGGGCGCTCACAACCCACGGAGAACACCATCAAGGCAGCGATGGCCGTTCCAATCAGGTTGTTGATATAGTTGGTTTTCATTGTTCAGAAATTATTTTTCCAGACGAGACTGGCTAGTTGAAAATGTTGAAGTGCACATAGGTGCGGATCTCCCATTCGGTCCCATTGTCAAAGCCGACGGCCGTGGGGTCGCAGACAAAATCACCCGCTGCGTCCATGCTACGGACCGGGCAATACCGCGGGCTGTACTCATCCAGGGTACGGTAAATGGCCATGATGCCAATCTGCGTATTAGGCAGAGCAAACCAGTCCGGCCGGCTCAGCGAGGCGGAGAGGTCGAGGGAGAACTGATGAGGATAGGTCAGGTTGAAGTCCCGGTGGTAGTCAAAGGGGCCCCAGTCATTGAGCCGGTAGGCGCCAATCAGTTTCAGGTTGTTATAGATCGCGCGCAGGTCTATCCCAAACCGCTGAATCAGGCGGGGATCGCTACCCCGGGCCTGGGCGGTACCGCCGTAGATGTTGGCGACCCAGCCCAGTTCCGGTGTCATCTTAGACACCAGACGGCTATGCACCTCCCAGAGATCCCGAGCCGGTGCGGCTCCGGGGAAGGGGAAGAAGGTACGTCCATCGGGCAGGATACCGATGGCGGCGTCCATTGAGGTAGGCAGGTGGCGGTAGACGAAGCCCAGGTTGGCAGCAAACTTGGCATCCTCGGCGCGATCGTTGTCCCATTCGTACATAAAGGTTCCAGGGGTCGGGTCATAGGAGATCAGAATCTCACCCGCGATCATCTCGCGGTTGCCTTCACGTACCACAAAGGGGTCGGTCAGGATGTTACGCGGGCGGCCCGGAGCTTCTACTCCGCTGACCATGGGCCCGACGAGCGGGCGCTGCAGCATGAAGTTGGGCGCCACTTGGAATTTGCCGAATCCCAGCGTAAAGCCACTCAATACGTTGTACTGGTTGCCGCTGCCGCTGTCCTTGAGCTTCCAGCCGGTATAGGTCAGCGTGGCATCAGCGCCACCGTTGGCGACCAGCCCTTGGAGGGCACCCGAGGCGTACCACTGGAAGCGCCCCTTGGCATAGGTCAGCTTGAGTTTCCCACCCCAGAGGTCCTCCATGCGGATCTCATCCTGATAGGCGGTCATGTCGTCCTTGGCATCTGGATTCATCAGCTGGAAGGTACGCCCCAGCAGCGGGGAGCCCCCCCAGATACCACCGGCCTTTAAGCCCAGGTGGCCAAATTCTTTTTCCAATGCCAGGGTAGCGCGACGGGTTTTGGGTACGGGTACGGCAAAGGAACTCTCAGAACCTACCCGTTGCTCCAAGTCCTCGTGGAAGATCCCGGTGAGCTTATAGCCTTTTAGCTCGCGGGTATACTTGGCCAGGATGGCCGGGTTTGCCCCCCACCACAACTCCGGTCCGATGGCGACCGTCAAGCCTTTGAAGACGCGCTTGCCGTCAAACTCCACCCCCAGGGGCGCGGTACCATTATAGATATCAATGTTGGGACCATAGTTGGCTTCGGGATAAAGGCCAAACATATCGCCCTCGTAAGCCCAGTGGTAGTGGCCCGTCCGGTAAAAACCGGTCATGTCAAAGAACTCGTGGTTCCACTCAAAGTCGGCGCGGTACACGGCCACGCGGTTGGCGTCGGCCATCACCACCTGCCCGTCGGGCGTCTCCACCGTGACGGGCCGGGCGCGGTTTTCGTAGAAGATTTCATTGATCGGGTTCTGGGCGACATTGCCCACGACGTTGAACTCGACGTTGGCACTCATGTTGGCCGTAGGTTGTCCTTGCACCCCTACGAAGAAGGATTGCATGTGGTCGAAGCCCAGACGGTTGGGGTACAGGTCGTAATCGGGATCAACATCTCTGGGGGTTGAGATGAGCGATCCACCCGTATTAAACGAAGTCAGGTTCGCGGATAAGCGGCTAATGCCGATCTTGCCTTTTCCCTGGGCGTCGAGGGCGGCCTTGTCGCCCCGCGCCTTAAGCACAGCCCCCATGAGGTTGATGCTCCCGAAGACCTGCTCCAGGCCTGAGGGAGATTGCCCCTCGGCATAGGGGTTAAAACTATGGGCCTCTTGGAGGGCGTAGTAGGCGGCGCGGGGATAGAGGTTGTAGAGACCGCGTTCGTTGGTGGGGCCCTTGGCACAGACGCCAAACCACTCCTCGTTCATGTTGTTGCGGCCAGCCACAAAGTCTCGGTCATAACCGCCATTTCCCCAGGAGGCGTTTGCATCATGTACATCCAGGTTGCGGGTCTGGCCAAACTTCCACCAGCCGTCGCTGAATTGAAAAGTAAAGCCCCCGATGGAGTTTCCGGCCTTGCCCATGCCTGCAGCATTGGCATAAATATCTTTCCAGTTGCCCACCAGATAATAGGCTTGTGCCTCCTGATCTTCGCTGCTGGAGATCGCGTTGAAGGCATCGGCACCAAACTCGGTAAACAGGATGGGTTTCCCGTACACCTCCTTGACCCGCTCAAAGGCATCCCCAAAAGAAACGCCTCGGTACATATTGGTCCCGTAGATGTCTACATCTGTACATTCTTCTGCCACGATGTCCAGGAATAGCAAATCGCCGTTACATATGGCTACCGGGTGAGACCCGTCAATGGACTTCATCGTCCTCGCGGCCTGATTCATCAGCTTATACATAGGGCGGCCACGCACTTCCCCGACCGCTCTGAGCTGCTCTTCTCCTTCTGGAAAATCTTCGGTTTCGGCTCCTGCCCAGAAGAGACCATAGTTGTTCTCATTTCCCAACAGGTACAGCAAGAGGCCAGGCGTGTTTTTATACTCCTCCGCCAGAGCCGTGATTTCTGACATGAGCAGCTCCTGTGTTTTTGCGTCCCGATAGTCGGTAATGGCGACCCAGTTTCCATCAATGGTCAGACCATACCGGCCAAAGGAGTGGTTGAGCATCGTGTAGATGCCGTAGTTTTCGTAAATATAGGCGATCCACTTGGCGGGCACCCCCGTATACATCCGGACGGCGTTGACGCCCATGTTTTTCAGGAGCGCCATCTCGGTGTCCAGGGCGGACTTGATGATCGCGTCAGATTGATTCCAGAGACTGTAGGAGTAATTGGTGCCAATCGGGAAATAATCCCAGTTCATACCGTTGACCATAAAGGGCTTATCATTTACGATCAGCCGCATACCGTCATCGGCAGTTACTACTTTGACCTGATCAGCCTGCGCAGCCAATCCTGTCGCTAGCAGCGTTAGCGAAAGATAGAGCATTAAATGTTTCATCGAGTAATAGAGTCTTTGAAGAGAAGACAGACAAAAGATGAATAAAAATGGGAACCGGGATAAAGCGATCCTCCGACTAGACAAGCGCCTGAAGCGGCAGTTCGGAGATGTGGTGTTCCTTAGTCTATACCCAGGTCCAGGCGCTTATTGAGGAGAAAAAATCTGTTAGATTCGAAAAGCAGACGCCAGTTTGGGTTCTACATAATAAAGGGTAAATCAAGCTTAGTTAGATGCTTCTTACTCACTCTATCTGTTCCCTTGCAGATCATGGGTGTTCCCATTAGCTAGAGGAAAGAAAATCGGTCCAGAGTTGGGCAAACCTCCAAGACAATTTTTCCTACATCGTTTGAGATAGAATTATGAATGTTGGGCGTTCTGTTGCTTGATTTTTCTGTGGATAGCTAGGCTAATCTCCA
>RFHL01000864.1 GCA_003696875.1 Bacteroidota bacterium
GCCATAACCACCAGGCGCCGCGCCGGCGGCGCGGCCGCTCGGCCTCGATCAGCGCCTCGGCCTGTGCCCAGTACGCCGGGTCAAAAGCCGGGGGCTCCCGTTCGCTGAGCTTGCGCCGCATGAAATCGTCCAGGTCGCGAAATTCGCTCATGATTCAGAGAAGGCTGAAGGTTCATTGATGTGGAGCACCTCGGCGAGCAAGCGCCTGAGCTGCTTGCGGGCGGCACTCACGTGCCATTTGGAGGTGCCTTCCGAGATCTCCAGGAGCTCGGCAATGTCTTTATGGCTATAGCCATCAATGGCAAAGAGGTTAAAGACCTGACGGCTCATCGGGGGGAGCTGATGGAGTAGCGCCTCGATATCTGCCGCCGCCAGGCGGCGGTCGGCTTCGTTGAAGTCTACCGGCCCCGCCTCGGGCATCTCGGCGAAGTCCTGCACGGTCATATGCGCCTCGTAGCGGCGCTGCTTGCGGTATTCGTCGATCATCGTATTGATCATGATGCGTCGGATCCAGGCTTCGAAGGGCACGTGCTCCTTCCATCGGTCCAGACTGCGCAGGATCTTCAGAAAGCCCAGGTTCAGGGCTGCCACCGCATCATCCTGATTACTGGCATAGCGCAGGCATACCGCCATCAGGACCGGAAAGCAACAGCGGTATAGCTCCGACTGTGCGCGACGATCATCCTTCTTGCAGGCAGTAAGCAGGCGGGGGTCCAGATTCATGCGGGATAAACTTGCCACAGGACCCCACCTCGCGGGTGGCGAGGCGGGGCGGTGACGAGGATGATTCCTCCCAAGATACGGATTCTTTTGCAGGCAAAATATTCACCCTCCGAATCCTGGGATACAGGGGTTAGCGTTTGATCAGGCGGCGGCTTTCAACGCCTTCGGGGGTGACAACCTGGAGCAGGTAGGTGCCTGCCGGGAGATCTGCCATCGGGAGCGTCAGCTGACGGGAGCCGGGAGCCACGGCCTCCGCTTGCTGGCGCACGAGCTGTCCCAACGGATTGCGTAGCATCAGGGAAACGGTTCCGCTTTGCCGTAGGTTGAGTGCCACCTGGACCATATCCTGGACAGGGTTGGGGTACACCATCAGGCCTTCGATCCCCAGCTCCTTATCGATTGAGGTTGTACCGGTCGGATTGATGCCCGTTTCATTCATCTCGAAGTTTATATCAGTCACGGTGGGATTGTCTGGGCTGATCGTGACGATCCAGGGGGTGCTGTACATCCCCGCCATCTCCACATAGACCTTATAGGTCCCATAGGCCAGATTAGGAAAGCTGAATTCTCCTGCCCCATCGGTCGTCACGTGGGTGATGGGCTGCTCATGGATATCCAGCAGCAGAATGGACATGTTCATCAAGGGATCGCCCTCGGTCTTGTTGGCCCCCTGGCTCACCAGGCCGCCAATGAAGCCGGGACCACCGGGATTGGTGCCGGCCACAAGGCTGATGGGCGGCAGAAACTGGCTGGCGTTGGTGGCGACGATGCTGGTGGCATCATCCCAGAATAGTTCGTCACCGAAGTAGGTCGGCAGATAATTGGCATAGACGGGGGAAGCAGGCGTGAGAGCCGCCTTGACCAGGTAGGTCCCGGGCGAAACAAAACCAAAGGCATAATGCCCGGCAAGAATATAGGTGGAATCCACCGCCGTAAGGGTGCCCGCCAGACTGTCATGCTGGATCAGATACGCCATGCCATTGAAAACTGGGATGGAGTCTGCCAAGACCAGTCCCTGAATCGTCAGACCCGCACTGGGCGTCCCGATCAGCTGGCAGGTGGTGCTGCTGCAACCCGTCATAGAATCAAGCAGGGTCAGGCATACCGTCCAGGGGCCCTGTCCATTGTAGGTATGGGTGGGGTTTACCGCAGTGGAATACGTACTGTCGCCAAAATCCCACTGAAAGGACACCCAGGGATCGGCGGGTAGGGAAAGGTTGGTAAAACTCGCCTGTCCCGATGCACTGAGGTTGTACACAAAATCGGCCTGACAGAAGGTGCCGCCACCGACCTGCACCGTATCGCAGAAGGTAGCCGAGCAACCGCTCGCCGTATCAGAAACCGTGAGACATACCAGGTAGGTTCCTGGTTGGGCATAGGTATGCACATAGAGGGGGGCGCCACTGGTAACCGTGCCGTCACCCAGGTCCCAGGTGTAGCTCCAAGGGGCAAAAATCGGCTGTTGGGCCGTAAAGACCATGGTGGTAGGGCCGGCCGGGCTGGTAGAGAAATCGGCCACACAATTGGAGGCACTGCCACCCACCGTCACCAGCTGGCATCCGGTAGCCGTACAGCCATCGGGAGCGATGATGGTCAGACAGACGACATAGACCCCTGCCGCTCCGTAGGTATGAGAAGGATCCACAGAGGTACTGGTATTGCCGTCCCCAAAGTCCCACAGGTAGGAGGCGCCACCATTGGTACTGTCATAGACGGAGAAGTCCGTAAAGTCAGCGGTAAGCCCCAGCGTATCAAAGCCAAATATGGCCTGGCAGTTGGGGGGTGCGATCAGGTACACCGTGTCGCAGAACGTATCGGTGCAACCGCCTAAGGAATCGGTTACCGTGTGGCACACGTAGTAGGGGCCGACGCCATTATAGGTATGAACCTGGACCGGGTTGGCACTCGTACTGGTGTTTCCGTCACCATAGTCCCAGAAATGACTTACGTTGAAGTTGGAGAGGCTATCGCTGAAGAAGGCGATCTCATAGGGATTGAGCGGGTCGTTGGGAAAGTAGGAAAACGCCGCATTGCAGATAGATGCAGGGGTTCCTACCTGAACCACCATGCAAAGCGAATCCGAGCAGAAGCCCGTGGCTGAAGTATCCGTAACGGTCAGGCAGACGTTGAAGATTGAATCCGCCGGAAACGTGTGCGTCGGGTTGACCTGGGTAGAGGTGGTTCCATCGCCAAAGTCCCACAGATAGGATCCAGGGCTGGACAAATTCGTGAATGATACTGTCTGCTGCCCCAGGTCGGTCCCGAAAAAGCCCACATAGCACAAACCACCGGGGTTCTGGACCACCACCGACTGGCACTGCGTATCGCTGCAGCCCATCCCGTCTGTGATGGTCAGGCACACATTGTAGGTGCCCGGCTGGGCATACGTTACAAAGGCCGAATCACCGGTTGCGGTCACCCCATTGCCAAAATCCCAACTTGTGGTGAGAATGACCCCTCCGGTGCTAGGCGTACTAAGGCTGAAGAATCCAAAGCTAGCGCCTAAAGGAACCGTTACGAAGCTGGCCTGACAGCTTACAGGGTTGTTGGTGCTGTCGCAGGCATAAAGAATGAGATTAGAAAAATTGGTGTTGCCCGGATTGAAAAACAGGGTATCTGTGGCAAGGCCCCCCAGGCAAGTCGGGGTGCTTACAACCACCAGCCCCTGAGAAGTACCAGGCGCAAGCATGGTAGAATCGATAAACTGCCCCGCGGCGTCGGTCAGGAAGGAGTCCACATGGACAATAAAGCCACCGGAATATACTTCAACCCAAACCGGATGAAAGGGTACCGGAGTTTGGGTGGAAGGAGCATCCTGTACCTGTCCCAAAAAGGACAGGGTGGTCTGGGCCGGCAAATGGGCCCAGAAGGCCAACAGGAGGATACTAAGAAAACTTAATCGTTTCATCATCTACTATGATTAGGGAATGAGGGTAGGCAAAAGAAGGGAGATGGGGTAGAAGCCGGTCTTCTGCTGGCATACACGCAGCCCCCCCACCCACAGGTTGGGTAGGAGGGATTATTTTTTCACTTTTTCTGACACCTCTATTCTTCTATCTCTTCTGTTCTTCTATCTCTTCCGCCTCGGCCAGCCGGATCTGCCCGGCCAGCCAGCGGGTAAGCGCCTCGGCCCCGATCTCATTGAGATGGGCAGGGTCCATCCAGTGCTCGACCGGGTCCAGGATATCAGCCGGGGGTTCCCATACCGGCCCCCAGGCCTGATATCGGGCCAGCTCCAGCGGCCGCTGCGCGGCCGGTCGCCCCATAGCAGGCAGGTACAGAAAGGCGACCCGAGTCCCCTGTGCCTGGGCCGCCTGCACGGCCCGCTCGAGATAGTGCATCGGAAAGCGCAGGCTTTCCGCATAGGTCCAGGCTTCCCAGCCTTCCGCTGGCCGCCGCAGCAGCGGGCGGTTGGGCACCTGCTCCGGCGATATGTACAGGCGCTCCCCACCTAGCACAAAGCCATGCCGCCCCACGTAGGGCGGGGCCTCGGGCAGGGGTAAGCCCAGCAGCGCATAGCGCGCATCCTGAAAGCGGGCCAGCAGGCCCTGCCCCAACTGCTCCAGATACCGCTGATGCCAAAAGGGATAGGCACCCAGCAAATCGGCTCCACTCGCCAGGTAGGGATAATCCGGATGGCTGAAGCGGTCTTCGGTTACCCGCACCTCTACGATCAGCCAGCGGGGTGGCTGTGACCGCGCCATCAGGCGCCGGGTGAGCGCCCAGGTCATGGTACGCCCCAGACGACAGAGGCCCAGATTGGCGACCTGGGGCCCACCCCCTGCCTCATCCAACAAGGTCTCCAGCAGGGCGTCACTCACCGCACACATGGTGTGCGAGGAGCCCAGAAAGGCGATCTCAATGGCGCTCGTATCTGCCAGGCGCTGGGTCAGCCAGGCCCCGTTGCGGCAGTGCCGCTGCAGGTACTGCCGGCCCATAAAGGGGTCCCTGGCTGGCCGCAACAGGAGCAGACCTGCCCCCAGAAGGGGCAGGAGGGCAAACCACAACAAGCTTCGCAAAAAAGGGCGCATGGGGTCTCACTGAGGCGCATCAAACCTACAAAAAAGCCCTCCGGCCGCCAAGACCAGAGGGCTATTATCGGTGCGCAACTGGCGCCCCTAAGTAACGCGAGAAAAGTAACTTCCCGATTTTGCGCCGAGACCTTGTGCGCAGACAAGGATGAAAAACCGAGCTTGGCGGGCCAAGTGAGGCTTTTTCTGACGCCGTATGCGGGCAAGGGATCAAGCCAAAAACGGACTTTATTCTTTGAGCGTTACTAAGGAAGGTCCTTCACGATTTCCATCGCTTCGTAGACGTAGGGATCTTTACGCAGGTTACTGTGCCAGGTGTCGATGCGCTTCTTGCGGAGGCTGTCGGCCTCGATATGGGCGACATCAGCCGAGAGGGTAGTGATCTCCAGGTCTTCGAACACCGGTCGGATGCCCTGGAAGCGCTTGGCTTCGGCTTCGGTACGGGCCCGCTCGGCCCGGAAAGCCTCCAGCTCCAGCGGGTACTGCTGCTGATCCTGCCGCGCCTTGAGGCGCTCGGCATTTTCGCGGGTCAGCTGGAAAAACTCGCTCTGCGCCACCCGGGCGGCACTCGCCGCCTGTACGTCGGGCAGGACGGCCGATACCGGCCGGTCCCAAGGCTTGAATCCAACAGGATTGATCTCATCCCAGGGCATACAGTAAGCCTGGTCCTTTTCGCCCATCTCCAGCAGGCTGTACGCGTCAGGCAACACAATGTCAGACTCCACGCCGCGTAGCTGCGTGGCCCCGCCATTGATGCGATAAAACTTTTGGGTCGTCAGCTTCATTTCGCCCAGGGGCTTGATCTCGTCCCCTCCGCGGATGTAGTTGTCAAGGTTGACAAAGCGCTGAACGGTCCCCTTGCCAAAGGTGTGGGGACTTCCCACGATGACCCCGCGGTCGTAATCCTGAATCGCAGCGGCCAGGATTTCGGAGGCCGAAGCGCTGAAGGCATTGACCATGATCACCAGCGGACCGTCGTAGTGAACCTTGCGATCGCGGTCCGAGAGGATGGTCGGCACATCGTCGCGGGACTTGACCTGTACCACCGGTCCATAGTCAAAAAAGAGGCCCGCCATCTCCACCACATCCTGTAGAGAGCCGCCCCCATTGTCGCGCAGGTCCAGGACCAGGCCGTCAATGCCGTCAGCTTGCAGTTTCTCCAGCTCCATGGCTACGTCGGTTGCACATCGGCGCCCCTGTGGGTCCTGAAAGTCGACGTAAAACTTGGGCAGGTGAATGTACCCAATGCGGTCGGCGCTTTGGCCGTTTTCCAGAATAACCGACTTGGCATAGGTTTCCTCTAGCACTACGATATCCCGCACAATGGGGACAATCATCTCTGAGCCGTCGATTTTCTGGATGGTCAGGCGCACCTCGGTTCCCTTGGGACCCCGGATCATTTTGACCGCCTCATCCAAGGCCATACCCACCACATCGACCGGCTCTTCGGCCCCTTGGGCCACTTTCAATATTTTGTCGTTGACCTCCAGTTGCCCCTGCCGGGCGGAGGCACTACCCGGAACAATGCTCATCACCTTGATGAAGCCATTTTCTTCCCGAAGCGTGGCCCCGATGCCCTCCAGACGCCCCGACATCGAAATGTCAAAATCTTCCTTATCCTTGGGAGGGAAATAGTTGGTATGGGGATCATAGACGGCGGCAATGGCATTGAGATAGTCCGAGCGGCGATCAGCGATATCCATGCGCTCCAGTCGCCGGAAGTATTCGGCATAAGTCTTGCGGACCTGCTGCCGGGCTTCTTCTTCCAGAAGGGCAAAGGACTTCATCTCTACCTCTTCGGGATTCCCTTCTTCCTGCGCCTTTTCCTGCCGCTCCAGTTTGTTCACCAGCCGCGAGAGGGTCTGATATTTCAGGGCCAAACGCCAGCGCTCCCGAATCTCGGCTTCGTTTTTGGCGTAAGGCATATGTTCCACATCGGAATCGAAGGTCTCATTGACCGAAAA
>RFHL01000071.1 GCA_003696875.1 Bacteroidota bacterium
GTATGTGCTAGTCTACTATTTTTCCTCCGGCAAAGCAAAGGCGAGATAGGCATCCCCCGATTTTGTCCCGAGTTTTCCCCCTCCGCAGGCGATCACGACAAATTGGCGCCCGCCCACCTCATAGGTGGCGGGGGTGGCGTAGCCCGCCGCGGGCAGCTCCGTTTCCCAAAGCAATTCCCCCGTTTCCTTGTCAAAGGCCCGGAAGCGCTCGTCTTTGGTGGCGGCAATGAAGAGTACACCACCGGCGGTGACGACCGGGCCGCCATAGTTTTCGGTGCCGGTGGGCGGGGCTCCGGGACCATAGGCATCAGGCATATCCCCCAGCGGGACCTGCCAGCGGATTTCTCCTGCGTTCAGGTCGATGGCGGTCAAGGTTCCCCAAGGGGGCTTCACGGCCGGGTAGCCATCGGGATCCAGGAATCGGTTATAGCCGGTCGAGGCGTAGGGGATAAAATAGGGATCGTCTTCTCGCTGGAGGGATACTTCTGCGGGATCGCTTTTGTCGTACAAGTAAGCCAACAGCGCCTCAATTTGCTGATCTTCAAGATGCCCATAGCCGGGCATGACGCCCCGGCCATAGCGGATGACGGAGTCGGCCCGGTCTTCGGGCAGTCGTTCCTGTAAGCCCAAAAGGGAAGGGACCTTACCCATAAATTCCCCGCCCAGCCGGTCGGCCCCATGACAGGTGCCGCAGGCGGTCAGGTATAGGGGTTTGCCCTGATCAGCCAGCAAACTGCTGGCCTCCCGTATCACGGGCACCATGGTCAGGATCCAGGGCATGACCGAGCCATTGACATAGAGGGTGCTGTTGGTAGGATCAAAGGCCGCTCCGCCCCATTCGCCTCCCCCGTCAAAGCCGGGGAAAATGACGGAACCCTCCCGGCTGGGGGGTACAAACTGACCATCGCTGCGCACCTCGCGAAAGCGCGCCAGCACCGCAGCATGCGCCTCGGGGGTGCGATCGGTGAGATCGGCCTCGGTCAGGCGTTGTCGGGCAAAGGGTGGGGGCTTGACTGGGAAGGGCTGGGTAGGCCAGGTTTCTTCTCCAGGCAGGTCCGAAGCCGGTACGGGCCGTTCTTCGATGGGGAACAAGGGTTCCCCCGTCTCCCGGTCAAACAGAAAGACCTGGGCGTGCTTGGTGATTTGCGCCACTGCCTCAATTTTCCGGCCCTCGTGGGTTACGGTCACTAGGTTGGGGGGGGCGGGTAGGTCCCGGTCCCAGAGGTCGTGGTGTACGGTCTGAAAATGCCAGATGCGCTCGCCGGTGGCGGCGTTCAGGGCAATCAGGCAATTGGCGTAGAGGTTCTCGCCATGGCGGTTGCCGCCGTAGAAGTCGTACGAGGCCGAGCCGGTGGGGACGAAGACGATGCCCCGCTCGTCGTCGAGGGCCATGCCGGCCCAGGCATTGGCGCCGCCGATGCGATTCCAGGCGTCTTCAGGCCAGGTCTCTATGCCCGGCTCGCCGGGCTGGGGGATGGTATGAAAGATCCAGGCCAATTCCCCAGTGCGGACATCAAAGGCCCGGATGTGGCCGGGGGCGGCGTCATTCCCTTCCGAAACCCGGGTACCCATGATGATCAGGTCTTGGTAAATGATCCCCGGGGAGTTGGAACTGAGATAGGAGCCCATCGCCTTGGGACCCAGGCCGACGTGCAGGTCTACCATGCCGCTGTCGCCAAAGCTGAGGATCGGGCGACCGGTGAGGGCATTCAGAGCATACAGATAATAGCCTTCGGTACAGAAGATCCGCGCCTCGTCGCCGTCAGACCAGTAGGTTACCCCGCGGTTGAGCCCCATACCGAAATTCTGGAATCCCTTCCCTTCGGAGGGATCGAAGCGCCAGCGCTCTTCGCCGGTAGCGGCATCAATGGCAAATACATTCAGAGTAGGGGTGCTCCCGTACATGATGCCATCCATGACGATGGGATTGCATTGAATCTGGGAAAGGTTGTCAGGATCGGCCCCGCCCGAATGGTAGGTCCAGGCCGGCTCCAGCCGGGCCACATTGGCGGGTGTGATCTGATTGAGGGTGGAATAATGGTCCTGGCCCTTATGGCCCCCGGCGACCGGCCAATCCTGGCCGGATGGAGACGGACGGTCACAAGCCGAGAAGGCTATTACCAGAAAAAGGGCATAGTAAAGCCGTACCTTCATCTTAATTGATTCAGATTAATTGCGCCTTAAATCCCGGAGGTGGGCTGAGGCGCGGGGAAAACTTGCGCATTTTTTTTTACAAATCCATCCTGCCGGGAATGGGCGTGGCTGGAAAGCCGGGTTCGGTAGAAAAAAGTGGCAGACACGGGTAAGAATGTGCAAGTTGCAGGCCTATGAATTCAACGAACATGAAGCGCATTCAAGGATTGCTCCTGTGTGGAGGCTGGTTGTTGGGAGTCTGTACCGGGCTAGCGGCTCAGGTGCCGGACCCTCGCCCATTTGGCGAGGGGATCGTGGCAGCGGACCTGCGGCCGGACCTGGAACTGCTGGCGAGCGACTCGCTGCAAGGGCGGGAAGCCGGCACCCCCGGGGCCGAGATGGCGGCGGCCTTTATTGAGGCCCGCTTTCGGGCGCTGGGCCTGCGCCCCGTGGTAGGGGACAGCAGCTATCGCCAAAGCCTGCGGCTGGATCGGGTCCAGATCCGGGGCGGCTTTCTGGCCGCCGGGGGGCGGCAGTTTCGACATCTGGAAGAGGTCATCTGCTGGGAGGGCGCCCCGGGACAGGACAGCCTGCACCTGCCGTTGGTGGTGGCCGCTGGCGCAGAGGATGCGCCCGCCCTGGCGGGCAAGGCGGTGCTGATCCGGGCCGGCATGGCCGAGATCAGGGAACTCGCCGGTCGCTACCGCCGCCGCGGGGCGGCGGCGTTGCTGGCGGTCACGGCCGACTCGCCCGAGACCTTTGCCGAGCAGTCCAAGCTGCTGCGCCTCTATCTTGCCCAAGGCCGGATGAAAACCGGCCAGGATAGCCCCATGCCCATTCTCCTGGTCTCTCCGCTGGTGGCCAGCCATGTGCTCAAAGTGCCTCTGGATCAGCTGGATGCGGCTTTCCAGTCTCCGGATTCGCTCAGCCCTCTCCCTGTGTCTATCGCCATCGATCAGGTCTGGACCTACCAGCAGACCGACAATGTGATCGGCTACCTGCCCGGGGCCGGAAAACCAGAGGAAACGGTGATGGTCACGGCCCATTATGACCATCTCGGCGAGCGCCGGGGCAAGCTGTTTCCCGGGGCGGATGACAACGCCTCCGGCGTGGTGGCCTTGCTGGAGATCGCCGAGGCCTTTGCCGAGGCCCGGGAGCAGGGGCTACGGCCCTACCGCTCGGTGGTCTTCATGGCGTTTGCGGCGGAGGAAAAGGGGCTACTGGGCTCCGACTTCTATGCGGATCATCCCGTTTTTGACCTGGAACAAACCGTGGTCAACCTGAATATGGACATGGTGGGGCATCTCGATGATGCCCATGGGCCGAAGGAAGCCCGTTTCGTCTCCATTGTGGGCTCCGACTGGCTGTCGGCTGATTTGCATCAGATCCACGAAGCGGCCAATGCCCGCTATACCCAGCTGCTGCTCGACTATACCTACAACGCCAAGGACCATCCCGAGCGCTTTTACTACCGCTCGGACCAGTATCACTTTGCCAAGCATGGCATCCCGGTCATCTTCTACACCAGCGGGGACCACGAGGACTACCATCAGCCCAGCGATCGGGTGGAAAATATCCACTTTGGGCGGTTGCAGGGGGTAGCCCGCCTGGTTTTTTACACGGCTTGGGAGGTTGCTTTCCGGCCGGAGCGGCTGCGGCTTGATCCTCAGGATTAAGCGATCAGATAGCCCTTTAATGGGTCCAAAGGGTGACGATGGTCCAGAGGGTAAAGGCTGTACCCAGGCTTAGCATGATGATCCCCCAGCCCTTATGGGGTATCAGGATCAGCCATAGCCAAATCCCGGTAGCGACAAAGAGCAGCAGGGCCAGGCCGGTCAGGTCCATGGCCAGAGCCATGGCCACATAGAGCCAGCCCCCTTGGTAGCGGTGGGTGCGGTGTAGCCCATGAATCAGGCCCCGGGAGCCCGTATCTACCACGCGCAGCTGCAGGCTGTCGCGGTCGGGCATGACAATCACCCGCTGGTAGGTGGCCGGGTGTTCGTATTCGAGCAAGATGTGGCCGTTGTCCCAATGCCGAATGGCCTCTGTACGTCCCTCAAGTGAGAAGGTCGCCGCGATTTGGTCCGCCAACTCTGCGTCGCTGATTCCCTCCGGGTAGGGAAAATATTGCTTGCTGTCGGTGGAGATGCCTTCGGGATGGTCCAGCCACTGCTCATGGACCATGAGCCAGCCGGTCACAAAGTACATGAGGAGAAAAGTCATGAGGGTGAGGCCGCTGTAGCGGTGGATGAGGCGCAGCCAGCGATAGGTTATCCGATTAGCCATAGGTACAGCATAAGTAAGACCGACAGGGAGAAGGCAATGAGCAGGACGGGGCCTTCGCGGCGGCGATTCCGCTTGGTGCCCCACCAGAGGTAGAGACCGGTGACTACCCAGAAGAGCAGGGCGTAGACCGACAGCTCCAGATACCAGGGCCAGATTCGCAGCGGCAGAGGCGCCCGCGGAATGGCCTCTCCCATGCCATGGAGGCCACCGAAAAGGGAGAGTAGGTCACGCCGGCGGGCGGTTACCTGCACAGTCCCCAGGGTGTCAAGCAGATCGTATTCCTGCCCCGGGTGTACCACCCGGATGCGGTAGTGCAGGCTATCCTCCCGCATGGTCCAGGGCAGGTGCCAGCCCATGAGTTGGAGGCTGTCGAGCAGGGCCTCGGCCCGGGGCCTGCCGCGCACCGCTGCGGGGGCGAGGCTGTGAGGCAGAGGCGCCCGCAAGCGGGCCTCTCCCAGATGCTGGGCATCGGGGTCGTGATGGTTGAAGTGGAAGCAGCTGAGCCCCAGGATCAGCAGGTAGGGAGCTGCCAGCAAGCCCAGGTAGGCGTGCAGGTGGAGGAGGGTTCGGCGCATAGGCATAGGGTAGGAGGGGAAGCTACATTTTTTGGGGAAAAGAAGCATCCGGTGCCGGGGGAATGTGTCCGGGGCGAGCGGTGGATACCGCCGGTGCATTCGTTTTTTCTCCCTCGAAATACTATCTTGGTGCTCAGGCCGTTTACCTTGCACATTCTTTACCCCTATGCAAATCCAGGAACTCCTCAAGCAGACCCAAGAGCTGCGGCAAACCATGGCCAAGGCTAGTGAGCTCGCTGAGCGCCTGCGCAAGCAGGTTCCCGAGATGGAAGAGCCCGCCATGAGCGCGCAGTGCAGTGTGATTCAGGCTTTTCTACAACAAGTGCGCAGCCAGGAAGCCCTGCTCTCCGATATGCTCAAGGTGCGTACGCAGGCCGGCGGCTAGCCGGGCGGCGAGGCTTGTCTCCTTCAATCGTAGAAAACCGACCGCGGGGATTGCCTGATTTACCTGTTTCCATCAGGCGACGGCGGAAGCGCTCGCGTTGGCCATCGTCTGGCGCGAGCTAGCTGTTATGGGTCCGCTCCGCCGCAGGGGAATGGCTTTTCCAGCCAGGCCCTTCTGCCGGCTTTCCTTGCTTCATTGCGCCATTATCGCGTATTTTCCTCTTCACACCTGAATACACTCAGCCGTGGAGGAAGTCGTCATATACAAATCATCGGCCGGATCGGGGAAAACCTTCGCTCTGGTGCTGGAATACCTGAAGATCGTCCTCCGGACGCCCGGGGCCTACCGGCACATTCTGGCGGTAACCTTCACCAATAAGGCCACCGAGGAGATGAAGGGGCGCATCGTCCAAACCCTGGATCGCCTGTCATCGGCTCCGCCGGATGAATTGGCCGCCGACCCGATGTATCGGGAATTGCAGGCACATTTTGCCACCCAGCCGGAGATCGCCCGGGCCATCCCGCAGCAGGCGCGGCGGGTGCTGGACAACATCCTCAACGACTACGCCAATTTTTCGGTCAGCACGATTGATCACTTTTTTCAGCGCATCGTGCGGGCTTTTGCCCAGGAACTACAGATCCCCCTGGGCTACGGCGTGGAGATGCGGCAGGATGAAGTGCTCGAAGAGCTGGTCGATGGCCTGCTCCTGGAGCTGGAGCCGGGTGATTCGGGTTTGTATCAGGTGTTTATGGCCTATCTGCGGCGGCAACTTGGCGATGACAAGGGCTGGAATGTGGACCGGGCCTTGCGGGATCTGGGCAAGGAAATTTTCAAAGAAGAATTCCGCGCCCGGCAGCGCACACATGAGGAAAAACAGGATCCGGATGTTCCCTTTGACCGGCACGAAGTGACCATCGCCCTCGCCCGGGAGATCGAAACCCTGATTGCCCAGACCGAGGCAAAGCTGAAACAGATCGCCCGGGAAGCGATCGCCCTGCTGGAGCGCCATGGCCTCACGCCGAGCAGTTTCAAGGGAAAGACTCGCAGCAAAGCCCGATATTTCGAAAAAATTCTGGCCGGAGTGTATCAGCCGACCGAAGCCCAGGCCAGGAATATCGATGTGGAGGGAGAGTGGGTGGGGAAAAGCGAAAAAGGAGCCTTGCGGGAGGCCTTGCTCTCGACCCTGTATGGCGGCATCATGGACGCGCAGCAGCAGGCGGTGGCCCTGGCCCTGGGGCCCGAGTACCGGTCTGCCCTGATCCTTCGCCAAACCATCTTCAGCTTTGGCCTGCTGCAGGACCTGCAGGCCCGCCTCAAGATCTACCGCGAGGAGAACAATCTGCTGCTCATTTCCGATACCAATGAGCTGCTACGGCCGGTGATCGAAACCTATTCCGATGCCCCTTTTGTCTACGAAAAGGTCGGCACCCGCTACCAGCACTACCTCCTGGATGAGTTTCAGGATACCTCCGATGCCCAGTGGCGCAACCTACGGCCGCTGGTGATGGACGCGCTCTCCCAGGGACTGGGCAGCCTCGTGGTGGGGGACGCCAAGCAATCCATCTACCGCTGGCGCAATGGCGATATGAAGCTGCTCCTGCAGGGGGTGGAGGCCGATGTGGCGGCCTTTCAGCAACGGGCCCGACTGAAGGTCCTCGAGGCCAATTACCGCACCTCCGCCGACATTGTTGGAGTCAACAATGTTTTCTTTGGCTGGGCTGCCGAATACCTGGCGAGTATGTTTCCCGAAGGAGGGGGGGACCTGATCCGGCTGGCCTATGCCGATGTAAAACAAAAGCCTACCAAAACCGATATTCCGGGCTGGGTGGCCATAGAGGCCTTTCCCTCGAAAACCGAAACGGAAGAGGGGCTTACCCTCTCCTGGAAAGACCAGGCTCGCCGACGCTGCCTGGCGCTCATTCAATCACTTAGGAATGAGGGCTTTGCGGGCGAAGACATCTGCTTGCTCGTGCGGAAAAATGCGGAAGGAACCGAACTGGCCGAATACCTGCAGGCCGCCGGCGAATCGGTGGTCTCTGCCGACTCACTCCTGGTGGACAACCACCCCCGGGTGCGTTTTTTGACGGCTTTGCTTCAGGCCCTCCTGGCCGAAAACGATGTGGTGAGCCAAGCCGAGCTGGTCTATCACCACGCCCGGCTGGTGCGTGAGGTAGCCCCCGATCATACCCTCTTTTCCCAGCCGGAAGGCTGGGAGGAGGCTTTGGCCGGCTTTGCACAGGTGCGCACCCGGCTGCGCCGGCTGCCGGTCTATGCCTGTGTGGAGCGGCTATGCCAGTTGTTTCCCATTCTCGCCGAACCCAACGCCTACGTGCAGGGCTTTCTGGATGCCTGCCTGGAGTACGCCACCACCGAAGATGGTGGCCTGTCGGGTTTCTGGGCCTGGTGGGAAGAGGTGCGGGGCAAGCGGGCGATCGCCACCACCCCCGACCCGGGGGCGGTCCAGATCATCACCATCCACAAGGCCAAGGGCCTGGAGTTTCCGGTGGTTATCCTGCCTTATTGCGATTGGGAGCTGCCGCCCAAGCCCAATTCCATCCTCTGGGTGGAAAGCGAATGGCCTGTGCTGGCTCCCTTCGGCTTTGCCCCGGTTTCGATTTCCTCCCATCTGGAGCACACCCATTTTGAACCTGCCTGGCGCTTCGAGACCCTGATGTCCTATCTGGACAACCTGAACCTGCTGTACGTGGCCATGACCCGGCCCCAATACCGCTTGTACATGCTCACCGAGCGACCATCGGAGAAAAAGGGTAAGGGGAATGCGGAACCCAAGCGGGTGGCTGCCCTTCTGGAGGCCTTTTATGGTCAGCAGCCGCTGCCGATTGGCACGGCTCCCGAAGACGAGCCCCTGGTCTTTGTGCATGGGGAAAAGGTGGACCGCGCCCGTCTGTACCAACTGGAAGGAAAAAAACCGGACCACGAGCGGTCGCCTCTTGAGTTGCAGACCATAGCGCAGCCCCTGCTGGCCCTCAACGAAGCCTTGCGGATTCGCTTCAGCTCCAACCAGTTTCTGGCGACCGGGGTGCTGGACCGGCAGGAAGCCATCGCTGCCGGCGAACTCTTGCACGAGGCCCTGGCCTACGTGGGGACCGAGGCCGACATCCCGGCGGCGCTGGATCGCCTGCAGATGCAGGGCACCATCCGGGCGGGACAGCGCGCGGGGCTGGTCGAGCAGCTGACCCGGATCGTGCGCCTGCCGGCAGCGCAGGCGTGGTTTAGCGGGCAGTGGGCCTACCGGGCCGAAGCCGAGATCCTGACCGCCGGGGGCCGCAGCCTGCGGCCCGATCGGGTGATGACCCGCGGCACCGAGGCCATCGTCGTGGACTATAAGTCCGGTTCAGCCCAGGCCAAATATCACCGGCAAGTGCGCACCTATATGGCCGCTCTGCGAGAAATTGGCTATACCGAAGTGACCGGCTTCATTTACTACGTCCAAATGGGCGAGGTGGAAGAAGTAGGGGGATAAGGTTTCTGGTTCGAAGTTCCTGGTTCGAAGTTCCAGATTTGATGTTCCGGGTTTGGGATTCTCCGATTTGCTTCTTCTTACCTCTCGCAGCGCCGCGGTCTCGCCGCTCGTTTCTCGCCTCTCTTTTGCAATTAGAGATATTTCTTTTCAATATTGTTTTGTTCAATCATCCTAACCCTTCCCAAAAATGAGCCTTAAAGCAAAATACCAACCCGTCCTCGACCTGGGCGAAGAATTTGGCGTCAAAGACGGCTATGTCGAAGAGCGCGAAGGCAAGCTCCGCATCGGCGGAACGGCCCAAACGCAGTACCAGAAAGACCTGATGTGGGACAAAATCAAGGAAATCGGCGGGGAGTCTCCCATTGATCTGGTGGCCGACATCAAGGTGGAGACGACGGACTATTACCACAAGCACACTGTGGGAAAAGGGGACACCCTGGGCAAGATTGCCAAGAAGTACTATGGCAAGGCCGGGGCCTATATGAAGATCTTCAACGCCAACACCAACATTCTGAAGGACCCCAACCTGATCTATCCCGATCAGGAACTGGTGATTCCCTTCCCGGACTGAGGTCCGGCGGATTGACCTAGCCTACAGCCGCCCCTTTAGGCGGCTGTAGCTGTTTTTGGGGGGCGCTCCCGTAAGGAGCGGCCTTCGTTTGTATCCTTTTCACTGCATGAGCATGTTTCGATTTTTTCGCCGCAACAAAAATGGAACCTCCGCCCCATCGGCCCTGAAAATGGCCGATGTACATGGCAACCCGCTGGTCGTCGGGGATGTGGTGGAGTCGCTGCGCTACGACCTGGGCTTGTGCCGGCTGATAGAAACCCCGGAAGGCCTTGCCTATGAGTCCCTGGAGACGGGAGAGCAGGTGTCTTACCTCCGTATGGTCGATGCCGCCACCTCGTTTCAGAAAGTGCGCAAAACCACTTTGCCAGACAAATAGACAGGGGGAATCGACCCGAGGGGCAGAGCCGGCTGGGCGTGTAATGTTTGAGGAGATTTAGCTTTCAGAATCAAAAGGGGATTTGGGACCTTACCCGGAATGCACCGCCATTTTTGATTTCTTTTCCCTAAACCTAAGCTTTTATGGCCAAGACATTAAATTTCTCCGAACAGGACGCTTTCCGGGTACTGGACGATGCGCCCGAAGTCGTGCTCGACCAGGCCGACTTTGGCATCATCAAGATGACCCGCAAGGGAGAAGTCATGCACTACAACCCCTACGAATCGGCTCTGGCGGGTATCGCTCCCCAAGACGCTTTGGGAAAAAATTTCTTTACCCAGATCGCCCCTTGCACGAACAACTTCATGGTGGCCGCCAGGTTTATGCAGGAGGAGGAACCGGTCGACGAGACCATTCCCTACGTCTTTACCTACAAGATGACTCCGACCAAGGTGACCCTGCGTCTGCTCGCCCCGCGAGGCGAAGACCATGTCTACTTGCTGGTCAAGAAGGAGTAGCCTAACCCCCATTCTCATGCCCGCTCCTCAAACTGACCAGATGTCTGCCCAGGCATTGGTAGAGTTTATCAACCAATGCCCCTTCGGCCTGATTCAAACGGACAAAAATGGTAAGGTATTGATGGTCAATGCCTTTGCTAGCCAGTTGCTGTTTCCTGTGGCGATCCTGCACGGGCAAAGTTTGGAGAATTGCTGGGATCTGCTGGAGGAGATCGCACCGGAATTAAGGGCGCGCGTTCTGACATATGAACCCAATTACGGGCCAGTCTGTGAAAATGAGCGAGTAGGCATCCCTTTGCCCGAGCCGACCCCTACCTTATACCTCTCTTTCTCCATTATCCGCCTGGGGGCGGATAGTTACCAGGTGGCTTTCAAGGATGTAAACAACACCGTCAAGGCCGAAGAAGAGGCCAAGGCGGCTACCGCCGAGGCCGCGACACAAGCCGGCAAGGCCGAGATGGCCTCGGGCATCCTCCACGACATCGGCAATGCCGTGACGGCCTTTGGGTCCCATACCGCCAAGCTCCATGCGATGGGCAACTGGGACGAAATTGCCAGTCTCACCCGCCTGAAAAGCCTGTTTGAAGCCAAAGAAACCGCCATAGAGCAGGCATTGGGGGCAGGCAAGGGCGCGGCCCTGCTCAAGTTTGTCGGGGCGATTGAGGCGGGCCTCATCCAGCGTCAACAGGCCGTGCAGGGCATTGGGCAGCAGTTACTGGAGGTTACCTCTCATATTCAGGATATCCTGAATATCCAGCGGCACTATGTCAAGGGCCGTGAGGCGGGGACCAGATCCCCGATTCGTCTGATTTCCTTGCTGGAAGATGCCCTGGTGATCGTGGGGCGATCCTTCGAAAAACGGCGCGTCACCATCACCCAGGAGGTACCTTATCATCTCCCCGAGTTTAGTGGGGACCGCACCAAGCTGATCCAGGTCTTGATCAACCTATTCAAAAACGCTGCGGAGGCGTTTGACGAAGTGCAGGACGAACGTGATCGTCGCCTGCATATTTCTGGACAGGTCGTGGAAAGTGATGGGGAGTTGGAGTTGGTGATCAAGGACAATGCCATAGGCGCTGCCCCCGAGTCTCTGGAGCAGCTCTTTGCCAAA
>RFHL01000865.1 GCA_003696875.1 Bacteroidota bacterium
ATGTGCTGCTGAGTCTGCCTGACGGCCGGCGCCTGCGGCGGGAGTTCTATCGTGGGGCCGGGTATTGGTCCCAAAGTAGCGCTTCGGTTTTACTCCCGGCCGGGGTGGAAGACATCCGGGTGTGGGATCTGCAGGGGCAAGCGCGGCAGGTGGTGGGGAAGCCCGATGGGCGCTAATCCCATGCGTGTGCGCGGCGCCTGCCAGATAGCGAAACTGACTGGCTCCCTTGTCTCGGATGGCGGGGATCTGCCGGATAATGCGTACATTCAGGCTGCTGACGAGGCCACGTTGGCCTCGCCAAGAGCTGAATTGCCATGACACATCCACTTTCTATCGGTACCCGGGTCCGCCATCCGCAGTATGGGGCGGGCATTGTGTTGGATAACAGCCGCGAGACGGCCTATCACATCACCTTTCCCAATTTTGGGGAAAAAGTAATCGGCAAGGATTACGAAGGCCTGGAGGTCATCGAACTGGCGCCTGCCCCTGAGCAGCGACTGAGCCTCGGTGACGTCGAGCGGGTGATGGTGCAAGTCCTGCGGCAGTGGTCGGATATCTCAGAGCCGGTGCACCTCGGCAGCCGCTGGCGCGGTGGGACCATGATCCTGCAGCCGGGGGATCCCGACCTCAAAGCCAAGGAAATTCCTATTGAGACTTTTTTTCACAAGATCGTCATGCTGCGCGACCGTCTGCGGGTGCTGGAGCAGCAGATCAATAAGCAGAAAGGCCTGGAGGAGGACGAAAAAATCAACCTGCAGCAGTACATCACCCGGATCTACGGCAGCCTGACCACCTTCAATGTCCTTTTTGCCCACAAAGACGACTACTTTAAGGGCGAAGGGAAAGGGTAAGCAAGAAGTCGGTTTTTCACGATGCTTAGGATTTCACTTCCTTTAGTAACGCGAGAAAAATAACTTCCCGATTTTGCGCCGAGACCTTGTGCGCAGACAAGGAAGCAAAACCGAGCTTAGCGGGCCAAGTGAGGCTTTTTCTGACGCCGTATGCGGGCAAGGGATCAAGCCAAAAGCGGACTTTATTTTTTGAGCGTTCTTAGCATATGCGAGAGGCCAGCTGTTTTGGGGTATCCCCTACGGGATGTCCAGATACTTGTGGGTCTGCTGACCCAGGCGCCATTGCGGATGCCGCTTGACATAGTCGATCAGCAGGGGCGTGATGCGCTCGCGGCGGCTCCATTCCGGCTGCAAAAACAGCTGGGTGTGGGCGCTTACCCGGGCCGCATGCTCCTCAGCCCAGGCCAGATCACCTTCGTGGTAAATCACCACTTTCAGCTCATGGGCCAAGTCGTAATAGATGTCCTGAGGCGGCAGAAATTTCTTGGGTGAAAAGCAGATCCAGTCGATCTCCCCACTGTAGGGATGCGGGCCGGCGGTCTCCATGTGTACGATCAGCCCGGCCGCGTGCAGGGCGTCGGTAAGCAGGCTCAGGTCGTAGACCGTCGGCTCGCCGCCGGTGATCACCACCCGGCGGGTGCCGCTTGCGAGGGCGCGCGCGGTGATCTCGGCCACGTCGAGGTACTGCTCGTCGCGGGGCATCCACGAGGCCTTGACGTCGCACCAGTGGCAGCCTACGTCACAGCCGGCGAGGCGCACAAAGTAGGCCGGGGTGCCGGTCCAGATGCCTTCGCCCTGCAGGGTATAAAATTGCTCCATCACCGGCAGAGGATTGGCCTGCCGGCGCTTAAGCGCCGCGCGGATGGCGGCTTTACGGGTACTTACATCCTGAGTAATAGACATGATCCGGCCACGGCTAGCTTTCGTCCTCGTAGGAATTCGAAGGAGTCTGGAGGAGATGAGAAAAATCGAAACGCTGCTTGTAGGCATCCAGGGTATTGCGCAGCAGCAGCGCAATGGTCATCGGGCCCACCCCGCCCGGCACGGGCGTGATGAAGCTCGCTTTGTCCTTGACCTCGGCAAAGTCCACGTCCCCCTTGATGCGGTAGCCCGACTTGGTATCGTCGGCGGGGACGCGGGTGGTGCCCACGTCGATCACCACCGCGCCGGGCTTCACCATATCGGCGGTGATCAGGCCCGGCTTGCCGACGGCCACGATCAGGATATCGGCCTGCGGCACGATGCGGGCGAGGTCTTCCGGGGGGGTGTATTTGTGGCAGAGCGAAACCGTTGCTTCGCCCGGCTGACCGCCCCGGGACATCATGATGGAGGTAGGGCGCCCCACGATGCGGCTGCGGCCCACCACCACACAGTGCTTGCCTTTGGTGGGGATCTGATAGCGACGCAGCAGTTCCAGGATGCCCGAGGGCGTGGCCGGCATCAGACAGGGAAAATTCAGGGTCATCAGCCCCACGTTGAGGGGATGAAAGCCATCCACGTCCTTGGACGGGTGGATGGCCTGCGTCACCTTTTGAGGGGTGATGTGGTCAGGCAGGGGCATCTGCACGATGATGCCATCCACGTCAGGGTCCCGGTTGAAATCATTGACCTTGCGGAGGAGTTCCGCTTCGGTGATGGCCTCGGGGAAGCGCTTCATGGTCGAGCTGAAGCCCACCATCTCACAGGCCCGCATCTTGTTGCGGACATAGATCACCGAGGCGGGATTGTCCCCGACGAGCAGAACCACAAGATGGGGCGGGCGCTGTCCCGCGGTGGAGAGGCGCGTGACTTCATCGCGAATTTCCTCTTTGATTTGTTGCGAGACGGCTTTGCCGTCGAGAAGGGTGGCAGCCACTGTACCGAGTGTTGGGAGGGTAATACCATGACCGTGAGGGAGCTCACGGGCGATTGAAGGGGCAAAGATACGAAAAAGGGCGGGCGATTGCTATTTTTTCCCGGGGCCGGGCAGGAGGAAGGGGTATATCCGGCTGCCGAAAATTCTCTATATTCGACGGATGGTGTCCTGCCGGTACGCAGCCGGCCGGGATGGTCAGCCAAGACTTGTTGCACCTAAGCGTCTATCCTAAAACCTCTATAGATTATGAATCGAAAATTACGCATGGGAATGGTCGGTGGGGGCCAAGGGGCCTTCATCGGCGCGGTGCACCGCGCCGGGGCCGCCATTGACGGCATCATCGAGCTGGTATGTGGGGCCCTGAGCAGCACCGAGGAAAAAGCCAAAGCCTCCGGGCGGGCGCTCTTCTTGCCCGAGGACCGCACCTATGGCAGCTACGAGGAGATGTTCAAGGCTGAGGCCGCCCTGCCGGCCGATCAGCGGATGGACTTCGTGAGCATCGTAACACCGAATAACGCCCACTTCGGGCCGACCATGATGGCGCTGGAGCATGGCTTTCACGTCATGATCGACAAGCCACTGGCCTTTACCCTGGATGAGGCCCGGCAGATCGCTGCCAAGGTGAAGGAAACCGGCCTCCTGCTTGGGGTGACTTACACCTACGCGGCCTATCCCATGGTGAAGCAGGCCCGGCATATGTTCCAAAGCGGTGTCTTTGGCAAGATGCGTAAGGTTTATGTCGAGTACCCGCAGGGCTGGCTCAGCAGCCTGCTGGAGGCTACCGGCAATCAGCAGGCTGCCTGGCGCACTGATCCCGCACGCAACGGCGCGGCCGGCGGTATCGGTGACATCGGTACCCACGCGGCCAATCTGGCCGAGTACATCTCTGGCCATCGCATCTCGCACGTCTGCGCCGACATCAACATCACCGTCCCCGGCCGCAAGCTCGACGACGACGGCAACCTGCTGCTGCGCTTTGACAACGACGCCCGCGGCGTGCTCATGGTCTCCCAGGTCGCCGCCGGCGACGAAAACCCCCTCAAAATCCGGGTCTATGGCGAAAAAGGCGGCATCGAGTGGGAGCAGCAGGAGCCCAACACCCTGATCGTCAAGTGGCTGGATCGCCCCGCCGAGATCTACCGTGCCGGAGGCAACCACGGCTATCTCTCCGAGATCGCCCTGGCCAACTGCCGCACCCCGGCCGGTCACCCGGAGGGCTATTTCTCCGCCTTCGCCAACATCTACCGCAACTTTGCCCAGACCCTGTCCAAGCGCATGGCCGGTGAGACCCCCAGCGAGATCGACCTGGACTTCCCCGACGCCGAAGAAGGCGTCCGCGGCCTGGCCTTTATCGATACCGTCCTGGCCTCCGCCAAAAGCGACCAAAAGTGGACCGCGCATATGTAAAACGGGTCATCTTTGACCGCTTGAGAACTCTCCGCGCTATCCCGTTTCCCTTTGAAAAGGAAACAGATATCTTTTTCTGACCTCTCTCCCCTGATTTCTGACCTCTCAAAAAATGAAAACCATCAAAGGACCCGCTATTTTTCTCGCCCAGTTTATGGGGGATCAGGCCCCGTTTAACAGCTTTGCTTCCATCGTAGAGTGGGCATCCAACCTCGGCTTTATCGGGGTACAGATTCCCACCTGGGACAGCCGCTGTTTCGATCTGAGAAAGGCTGCCGAGAGCAAGACCTATTGCGATGAGCTAAAGGGGATCGCCGCCGAAAACGACGTGACCATCACCGAGCTCTCCACCCACCTTCAGGGGCAGCTGGTGGCAGTGCATCCGGCCTATGACCAGATGTTTGACGGCTTTGCGCCCAAGGAAGTCCATGGCAATGCCAAGGCCCGGCAGGCCTGGGCCGTGGAGCAGCTCATGCTGGCCGCCAAGGCCAGCCACAATCTGGGCCTCACCGAGCATGTGACCTTTTCCGGGGCCCTGGCCTGGCCCTACATGTATCCCTGGCCGCAGCGCCCGGCGGGCCTGGTCGAGGCGGCCTTTGCCGAGCTGGCCAAGCGCTGGACCCCCATCCTCAACGCCTACGATGAGGTGGGCGTGGATCTGTGCTACGAGATTCACCCGGGCGAAGACCTGCACGATGGGGTCACCTGGGAGCGCTTCCGGGAGGCTACCGGCAACCACAAGCGCGTCAACATCCTGTATGACCCCAGCCATTTTGTGCTGCAGGCGCTGGATTACCTCGACTTCATCGACATCTACCATCCCTACATCAAGATGTTTCACGTCAAGGACGCCGAGTTCAATCCCACGGGCCGCTCGGGTGTCTATGGTGGCTACCAGGGCTGGGTCGATCGGCCCGGGCGCTTCCGCTCCCTGGGCGATGGCGAGGTCGATTTTGCCCAGATCTTCTCCAAGCTCACCCAGTACGACTTTAGCGGCTGGGCGGTGATGGAGTGGGAATGTGCCCTCAAGCATCCCGAGCAGGGAGCAGAGGAAGGGGCGCTCTTCATCGCGGACCACATCATCCAGGTGACCGAGCATGCCTTCGACGACTTTGCCGACAGCGGGGTGGACGAGGCCACCAACCGTCGCATCCTGGGTTTGGAGGATTAGTCCCGATCGCGGGAGGGCGGAATTTGCTAATTCCAGCCCTCCCGCCGATCTTCGCTCAGCGAATTGAACCCCCTTTCTCTTGTTATGACCTTCCTGCGCATTCTGTCCTACCTCTCCCTGGCCTGGCTCCTGGGAGCTGCCGTCTCCGAAGACCCGGTGCCCCGCCCCGTGGATCCCTGGATGTTTTACACCATCCTGGATGAGCAGCCCGGAATCCTGGTCGTGGCCCTGCACGAAAACCTCTGGCTGGGCTATGATACGGCCTCTTGCACCTTGCACAAGGTGTGGCGGGGAGGGTTGCTGGATACCGCCCAGGCGGCCGGCGGGGCCAGCCAATCCCTAACCTATGGCTTTACCTACAACACCTTCGCGCCGGATCCGGCGCGCTGGCGCCTGACGGGCGCCGGACCCACGCAGCATCCCGATCCCATCTTTAAGGGCTTTGCGATGGAGGACGGGCACGCCGTTTTGTCTTACGAACTGGTTTTTTCGGATGGGCAAAGGCTCTTGGTAGAGGAGCGCCCCGAATATATGGAGCTGAAACGAGCAGATAACCGCGCGGGCTTGTCCCGGGCCTTTTCCATACAGGCCGATCCCGCCAAAGGTAAGCTCAGCCTGCGGCAGGACTACGGGCCGCTGGTGTGGGGCAAGGATCTGGCCGGTAAGGCCAAGTGGACCAACGAAAGCAAGAGTAAGCGATTTTATGACTGGGGCACAACCTATGACTTCACCGGCGACATGTACCTTTCTGCGAAAAAGGCCGCCCTGGTGGAAGCCGTTTTCACCGTAGATGTGGAGCAGGAGGGACGCCGGCGTTCATCGAATTAGCAGTCCGCTGGGGGCGCATGTGGATATCATCATCGCTTCTTCACTTCATCACTCACTAACCGTAGACTACTATGAATCAAAATGACGCTGCTGCGGCCACGATGGGCCCACCGGCCAATGCTCAGCGCCTCTTCCTGGCGAGCTGTGTGGCGCTGATTGTGACGGCTATGACCTTTGCCATCCGGGCGGGTATCCTGACCGAGCTGGGAGAAGGGTTCGACCTGAGCGATTCTGAGCTAGGTTGGGTAAACTCCATGGCCTTTCTGGGCTTTCCCATTGCCACCATGTTTGGGGGCTTTCTCTACAATGTCCTGGGCCCCAAAAAATTGATGTGGCTGGCCTTTGTCTCCCACCTGTTGGGGCTGATCCTGACCATTTTTGCCGGCGGCTTCTGGACCCTGCTGATCTCTACCTTCTTCATTGGCTTTGCCAATGGGACCGTGGAGGCTGCTTGTAATCCGATGATTGCCGACATGTTCCCCACCAATCAGACCACCATGCTCAACCGCTTCCATGTCTGGTTCCCGGGTGGGATTGTGATCGGGGCCCTCTGCGCCTACCTCATGGGCAATATGGGCATCGGCTGGCAATGGCAAATTGCCATCATGCTGATCCCTACCGCGATCTATGCTTACCTGATTTTCGGACAGGACTTTCCCGAAAACCAGCATATGGAGACCTCTACAGCGGTGAATTTCAAGAACCTCCTCAGCCCGCTGTACATCTTCATGATCCTGTGTATGACCCTCACCGCGACCACTGAGCTGGGGACCCAGCAGTGGGTAGAGCGGATCTTGGGCAAGGCGGGGGCCCACCCCATGCTGGTGTTGATGCTGGTGACTGGTCTCATGGCAGTAGGCCGATTCTTCGCGGGACCAGTCGTCCATCGGCTCAATCCCACCGGCGTGCTGTGGGGTTCCTCCATCATTGCCGCCATCGGGATCTACATGATGTCCATCGCCACGGGCGGGATGGTCTATCTGGCGGCGATCCTGTTTGCCGTTGGGGTGATGTACTTCTGGCCGACCATGATCGGGTTTACGGCAGAGAATATGCCCAAAACCGGTGCGCTGGGGATGTCCCTCATGGGCGGGGCGGGCATGTTTGCCACCTCCATCTGGCAGCCCATCATCGGGGGGTGGCTGGATAAGGAACGCGAAATCGCTCGGGCGGAAGGGCTTTCCGCTGAGGCTGCTGACCTTGCCGCCGGTCAGGCTACCCTGGACAACATCGTGATCTTCCCGATCATCCTGATCGTCGCCTTTGGCATCCTCTTCTTCTACATGCGGAGCCGGAAGGCCCAGGTGGCTCCTGTGGTCTAAAAAGCGATCCGAATAATGTTTTTGAGGCTGCTCCCTTGAGGGGGCAGCCTCATTTTACTTTGGAAAATAGCTTATCGGAGGATCTGCTTCACCCACTCCGCACACACCCGGGCCATTTCGGCAAACACATCCTCCTCCGAAGCGCGGCTGCGCTTCAGGGTTTGATAGCCATGGTCGGCTGTGTCCAGCCAGTGGAGGTGTGCTCTCGGAGAGAGTGGGGCAAGGACCTCCCTCAGCAGCTCAGCCTGGGCGAGTTTGTCCCGGGTCCCGGACAGGAAGAGCGACGGCTGGGGCATGTCGGGCAAGTGGGCCGCGCGTTGCGTGCGAGGCTTGCCTGGCGCATGGAGGGGAAAAGCAAAAAAGACCAAGCCCCGGGCCTGCGGAAGCAGGCCTGCTGCCGCTGCCAGCGAGGTCATGCGCCCGCCGAAGGAGTGCCCTCCGGCCAGAAGCGGCAAATCCGGGGCCTGCTCGGCCGCGAGATGGAGGGCGGCGGCCACCGTAGCCAGGCTCACGCTTTCCTTGTCACGCCCCCCGCCGCGCTGCATGAAAGGAAACTGATAGCGCAGGGTGGCAATCTGCTGCGCCGCCAAGGCGCGGGCGATGGCCTCCTGATTGGGATGCAGGATGCCCGCCCCGGCCCCATGACCCAATGTCAGCAGGGCCTGGGCCCCCTCCGGCCGCCAGAGCAGCGCATCGGTCTGCGCGGGCTTGCCCTCCGGAACGGATAGCCTCAAGGTTCGGATATCCATACTGTCAGTCCTTGTGAAGCAAATCGATCTCCTCGGCAAATTCGGCCCGGATACGGGCGCGCTGGCTGAGGTCGGGGGTAAGTGCCATCGCCCGCAGGGCCCCGTATCCCGCATCGGCGGGCAGGTTCCAGGCCCGGTAGACCCGGGCGTATTCGTACCAGAGATCAGGATTGCCATCGTTCCAGGCGATGGCTTGTCCCAAGAGGGCTGCTCCCGGCTCATAGGCCTGCTGCGCAAAGAAGAGGCGGGCCGTCGCCAGGGTGGCGGCCTGATCGAGAGGCTTGCGCGCCAGCAGCGCCAGTAGGGCGTCGAGGGCCGCGCTACTATCCTGTTCGGCCAGAGCGATGTCGGCCTCCAGCCGCAGGCGGTTCACGCTGCTGTCGTTGGGCAGGGGGGCGAGGGCCTCGCGCGCGGCGGCAGGGCCGTCGCGGTAGAGCCGGGCCCGGGCGTATTCGATGCGGATCGCGGCGGACTCGGGGGCTACCTGTAGCCCATAGGCCAGGTTGTCGACGGCAAGGGTATCGCGGTAGCGGTTGTAGATGCGACCCATCTCCAGATAGGGGGCCAGGGTGCTGCTGTCCTGGTCCAGCAGTTGCCGGAAGTTTTCCAGGGCATAGGCAAAGCCGCCCAGGCTGTCGGCGTACAGGCTGATGCGTACCCGCTCGTCGTGGGTAAGCTGATCCAGAGGCCACTCGGCCGCGGCGTAGAGGGGCTGGCCATAGGCAGCGAGCAGCATGGCCAGTTCGCGGGCGGCAGGTTCCCAATAGTCCTCATGGGTGGCGCGTAGGGTGTAGAGTTGCTGTACGGCTGAGTCGCCTTGGCCCAGATCAATTAGCATCTTGGCGGCTTGCAGCAGGCCTTCGGGATCGCCGGCTTCGCCGGCGGCCCGGAAATTAGGCAGGGCCATCTCGGGCACGCCCCGGGAAAAGTAGGCCAACCCCAGCAGGAAGTGGGCCTGGGCGGTGTAGGGCGGGTATATCTCCGGCACGTATTCCAGCCGGGTGCGGGCATGCTCGATAGAGTCGGCCTCAAACATGAGCCAGCCGTCGAGCAGGGCGGCGTCAGGGCTGCTCTGGGCCAGGGTCTTGA
>RFHL01000866.1 GCA_003696875.1 Bacteroidota bacterium
AATGTCGGCTGTGCGGTTCCTTTTGAGGTACAGTTTATCAACCAGACCACGGGCGCTCTGAGCTATCAGTGGCATTTCGAGGGAAACTCCTCGGCCAATACCACGGTCACCCACCCGCTGGTCACCTATCCCAACGTGGACACCCTCTGGGTGCGGCTCATTGCCTACGGTCCTAATGGGTGTAATCGAACACGAATTAAACATCAATACATCCAGATCCAGCCGGTAGAGAGTGATTTCAAAGGGGAGCCCAGGCGGGGCTGCGCCCCGCTGGAGGTCGCTTTTTCCGACTCTACCACCTCGCCTTTTCCCATCACCAGCTGGCAATGGGATTTTGGGGACGGCTTTAGTTCGACAGCCCCCAACCCCATCCATGTCTATGCCGATACAGGACACTATGATGTGACCCTGATCACCACCAACAGCCGGGGCTGTACCGACACCCTGGTGCGGCCGGGCTATATCGCGACCGGCGACCGGCCGGTGGCGGCCTTCGCCGTGGATACCAATCAGGCCTGCGCCCTCACGCCCGTACAGTTTGTCAATCACTCCCAGGGCGCCAATGCCTACGTCTGGTACTTTGGCGATGGCGATACCGCCATGTCGGTCAATCCGGCCCACGGCTTTGCCGCCCTCGGGCTCATGGATGTGATGCTCGTGGCCGCCCACAATGGCTGCCGGGACACCGTCCTGGGATCTGACGTAGTCGATGTCCTTGCCCCGCTTCCCATCATCGGGATCAGCGACAAGCGCGTCTGTAAGCTGCCGCAGGCGGTGCACTTTATGGACCTGTCCATCCAGGCTGATACCTATCAGTGGCTGGTCGACGGGACCACCTTATACAACCAGCCGGCTTTTTCGCACACCTTCTATGATGAAGGCACCCACGGGGTGCAGCTCACCGTAACCAACCTGACCACCGGCTGTACCGTGACCTCCAGCGATTCGCTGGTAGCCTCGACGGTCAAAGCCGACTTTGCGGTGGACACCAACCGCGGCTGTGCCCCCATTCGGATCCGCTTTACCAATGAGTCCTACCATGGGGAGAGGTACTGGTGGCACTTTGGGATCGGAGATACCTCAACCGTGACGAGTCCGGTCTACAACTACCGGCATGTGGGCAACTACCCCGTCACCCTGATCGCAGAAAATGAGCTTCACTGCCGGGATACCCTCGTCTGGAACGCCATTGAAGTACTGGGGGTCAATGCCGCCTTTGGCGTGGCTGATAGTACCAATGGGTGTGTGCCTTTCCCGGTGCAATTCCATGATCAGTCGTGGGGAACGGGGGCCATTGCCTCCTGGGATTGGACCTTTGGAGATGGGACGGTGGACTCCGTCGCCGCGCCGGGGCACCTCTATCAGGATGCGGGCCGCTATCCGGTACGGTTGCATGTGGTGGATGTAGATGGCTGCGAAGACAGCCTTCGCAAAGAGAACTATATTTACGCCAGCCAGCCCGAAGCCGATTTTCTCGTCAATCCACCCGTCAACTGTCCGGGCTACGAACACTACTTCGTGAGTCTTGCCGATGGCGACGGCCTGGAATACCAGTGGAATTTTGGGGATGGCACCAGCTCCATTCTGGCGAATACGGCCCACGTGTACCCCGATACCGGCTACTATGACGTGAGCCTCACGGTCCGGGACGTCAATGGCTGTACCGCCTCGGCCTACGACCTGCACGGCGTCCAGGTCCAGGAGATCTATGCCAATTTCTGGGCCGACACCACCCAGGCGGCTTGTCCGCCGCTGGAGGTGCACTTTGGCTCCGATACCGGCTTTAATCACGAAGGCCTGGAGTACCGCTGGGACTTTGGCAATGGCGCGACTTCCAATCAGCCTTTCCCCACCCATATCTACACCCAGCCGGGCATATATACCGTGACCCTGGTCCTGATCACCCCCAACGGGTGCTCCGATACCATGCAGATCGAGAACCTGGTGCAGATCGAAGGTCCGACCGCCGACTTCTCATTCGGGCCCGGCGAAGCCTGTCCCGGCGAGCTGATCAGCTTTACCGCCGCCTCCTCGGATACCGTGGACTACGAATGGGTCTTTGGAGACGGGCTATCCGGGCAGGGGCAATCGGTGGGGCACATCTATCAGGATCCCGGGACCTATGTCCCCATCCTCGTGATCGAGGATGACCGGGGTTGCCGGGTTTACAACTCCGCCCCTGATACCTTGGTGGTGCATACCCCTCCTGAGGCAGATTTCGGAGTCGACGATCCGCTCCATTGCGATCAGGGCATGGTGCAGTTTGCCGACCAATCGGTCTCGCCCGAAGGCATCGCCAGCTGGCAGTGGACCACCGGCACAGGCGACAGCCTGAGCGGGGCGGCACCGACCTATCTGTATACTTCACCTGGGACCTATACGGTTGGCCTGACGGTTACGAGTCCCTTTGGCTGTGTAGACCACTACGAGATGGCCGACGCCATCACCGTGGTACCTAGCCCGCGACCCGAAATCCAGGTCGCCGACTCGACCGGATGTGCGCCCCTTACGCTGCACGCCAGTGGCTGGGTGCCGGGCCACCAAGGTGCCATTACGGCATGGGCCTGGAGCCTGCCCGGTCAGGACAGCCTCTTTGGCTCCCAGGCCCTTTATGTGGTCCATCAGCCGGGGCAGGCTGCTCTTAGCCTGACCGTAACGGATGTGTTTGGCTGTACGGGTACCGCTATTCAGCCCTTCGAGGTATATGCGATTCCCGAGCCTGACTTTGTCGCCTCCGACAGCTTTGGCTGTGCGCCTTTCCCGCTCGGCTTTACGGATCTGTCTGAAGGACAAATCACCCGTTGGTTCTGGGACTTTGGCAATGGGGAGACCAGTGAAGAAGCCCAGCCGGCTTACACCTATCCAACTGATGGTACCTATTCCGTTTCGCTGCGGGTGTGGGATACCCACCAGTGCACAGGCGTACACATCAAGCCGGACTACATCCACCTGGCGCATCCGGTCGCGTCCTTCCTGGCAGCGGACAGCCTGCTGTGTCCCGGAGAGCCGGTACAGCTCATCGACGCCAGCCAATCGGATACGCTGTTGGTCGACTGGCGCTGGACCTTTGGGGATGGCCATACCGAAGCGGGCGCGCCCGAGGCGAGCCATGCTTACCAGGCAGACGGCTTCTATAGCCCGAGTCTGGTGGTGACCGACGTCTTTGGCTGCTCTGATAGCAGCTCGCGACCTGCCTATGTGGAGGTCCTCTCCGACGAAGAGCCGCCAGCCACCGATATCACCTACCTCACCGTGCTCAATGTGGGAGAAGTGGAACTCCATTTTGAACCCTATGCCTCCTCCCGTAATGACTTCGGGGCCTACCGGATTTTTCGCTCCACCGACGGAGGGAGCCAGTTTAGCTTTGTCGCCAGCGAAACCGACCGTACCCATACCCACTATGTCGATGCGGGGCTGGATACAGAAGGCAGCCGCTATTGGTACAAGGTCGTAGCCGAAAACCACTGTGGCCGGCTGGGTGACGAAGCCGCAGCCCGGGTGCATAGCCCCATCAATACCTCAGCCGAAGGCCTGGTGGAGGCCGTGCGTGTGCACTGGACGCCCTATGAGGGATGGGATGGGGTCGATGGATACCGGATTTTCCGGGTAAATGACTACAACCCCGCCCAGAAAACCCTCCTGGATATCGTGCCGGGAACCGAGACCGAATACCTGGATACCGACATGTTCTGCTACGATGCCTATTCCTACCGGATCGAAGCCATTGGTCTGCGATATGTTTCCTACTCGGACACGGCCTTTGCCGTGCCAGAGCACCTGAAGCCCGAAGAGACCAGCGACGTGCTGCAAGTGACGGTGGTGGATGACGAAGATGTGCAGATCGACTGGGCGGCTGCGCCCATTGAGCAGGCCGTCGAGGTCGTGCTAGAGCGCGACGCGGGGATGGGATATCAGGAAGTTTGGCGGCAACCTTTCCGGCAGCCTTCGGCCAAGTTTCGGGATACCAGCACCCACGTCCATGGGGCCTCTTACCGGTATCGCGTCTTTACGGTCGATACCTGCGGCGACTTTACCCCGCAGGGGCAAACCGGCAACAACATCCTGCTCCGGGCGGAGCAGGAAGGCGGAGCCGTGCGCCTGGCCTGGACGCCCTACGAGGGCTGGGAAAAGGGCGTTTCCCACTACGACATCGAACTCTACAATGAGCAGAGCGGGCAATACGAGCAGGTCGCCCGTCTGCCCTCGACCCAGACGGCCTATGAGAGCGGCAGCAGCAACCTGCCCCAGCCGCTGCACTGCTACCGGGTGATGGCCTATGAGCATGATGGCTATGAAAAGGCCAGCCTCTCCAATGAGGCCTGCGTCACCCCGCAGCCCCTCATATATACCGCCAATGCCTTTACGCCCAATGGAGACGGGTTCAACGACGTCTTCACCCTGGGCGGCTCCTTCCTGGCCGATTTTGAAATGAGCATATACAACCGGTGGGGCCTCAAAGTCTTCACCTCCCGTTCCTTGGACCACCCGTGGGCTGGCCTCGACGCTGCTGGCGTCGCCCTGCCCGAAGGCGTCTATGTGTTCCACGCCCGGGGCACCGGCCTCAATGGGGAGTCCATCCGTCGGGTAGGGAGTGTCACGCTCCTACGCTGACGTGTACCATCCTTTTTCGGGTACTACCCGGCCGCAACTTGTGGCCGGGTATACCTGTTGTTCCGGATTCGGTATTTCTGTTTTTTCGAATGTCTGACTGATTCGGGAATTTGGGGTTTTGGTAATGAAAGTGTACTTTGGTGCTTGAGGAATAAAAGGTTTTTCTTCGGGGGAATTGCTATCTTTGCCTGTCCATTCGTTCATTCTGTCTGCTCTTTTATGTCAGAAGCTCAGGTATTTGAAAAGCCGCAACAAGGAGAGATCTTCTCCAGCCTGGCGCAGCATGACCACGAGATGGTCGTCTTTTGCCAGGATCAGGCCACCGGCCTGCGCAGCATTATTGCCGTACACAATACCACCCTGGGCCCTGCGATGGGCGGACTGCGGATGTGGCCTTATGCCGACGAGGCCGCGGCCTTGCGTGACGCGCTGCGCCTGTCCCGGGCTATGACCCTCAAAAGTGCCCTGGCGGGCATCAACGTGGGTGGCGGCAAAGCCGTCATCATGGGCCATGCCCGCACCGACAAAAGCGAGGCCCTCCTGCGGCGCTTCGGCCGCTTTGTGCACAATCTCAATGGAAAGTACTACACCGCCGAGGACGTAGGTATGTCCGAGGCGGATATGGAGCTTATCCGTTTGGAGACCCCTTTTGTCACAGGCGTCTCCCCCCTGATGGGCGGTAGCGGCGACCCCTCTCCGGTCACCGCGTACGGGACCTATCTGGGGATGAAGGCCGCCCTCAAGGTGGCGACGGGCAGCGACAGCCTGAGCGGCAAGCAGGTGATGGTACAGGGCGTGGGCCATGTCGGCGCGCATCTGGTCCGGCATTTGGTGCAGGAAAATGCCCGGGTATTTGTCTACGATCTCTACCCGGACGTGCTCGCCGCCGTGGCGAGTGAAACCGGCGCGCAGGTCGTCTCACCGGAAGAGGTCTTTACCACGCCCGTCGACGTCTTTGCGCCTTGCGCCCTCGGCGGGGTGCTCAATCCCGACACCATTCCCCTGCTGTCCTGCGATGTCGTCGCCGGGGCGGCCAATAATCAACTGCTTGACGAAACCCGCGACGGCGAGGCCCTCGCCGCCCGCGGGATCTTGTATGCGCCCGACTTTATGGTCAATGCCGGGGGCATCATCAATGTCTCCCTTGAACTGAGCGGGTACCACCACGACCGAGCCATGCGCCTGACCGAGCGCATATATGATACGACCCTTCAGGTCCTGACCACAGCCCGCGATGAGGGGATCACCCCGCATGTCGCCGCTGTGCGGCAGGCCGAGGCCCGGATTCGGGCCGTGGGACACAACCGCCTCTTTACCTAGTCCGTTCTCTCTTTCGAACCTCTCTTTCAAGCCAGATTATTCCAGATGATTACCAGAAGGCAAATCCGCGCCAAAGTCATGCAGGCCATCTACGCCTGTACCAGCTCGGAGCAATCCCCCGAATTCGTGTTTGACCTCCTCCTCAAGGACATCCTGGAGGAGGTCGAAAGCCTGGAGAAGAAGAAGCGTCTCTCCGGGGATGGGAAACTGCTCCTGTCGCTGTACTACGACACCATGAAGAGCGCCGGCCATTATGATGACTACATCAAGACCAAGGCCGAAAACTGGGAACTGGACCGCATCGCCAAGATAGACCGGATCCTTATGCAGATGGCCATCTGCGAGATGCTCAACTTCGAGGAGATTCCCGTCAAGGTAACCATCAACGAATACCTGGAATTGGCCAAAACCTACTCCACCCGCAAGAGCAGCAAGTTCATCAATGGAATCCTGGACAGCCTGTACAATGATTTCCAGGAGAAAAAGATGATTGTGAAGCGGGGTCGGGGCCTGATCGATCACTCTGCACCTAAGAAGCATACACCTAAACCTCCCGTTGAAAAAACTCAGAACTGATTCACACACATGCCCACCATTACACTGATCCCCGGGGACGGCATCGGCCCGGAGATTACGGAAGCCACCGTTGCCATCATGGACGCCGCCGGCGCCGGTCTGGATTATGACGAACAGCATGCCGGCCTTACGGCCTTCCGGGAAGTCGGAGATCTGCTGCCTGAAACGCTGGTAGACTCCATCCGCGAAACGAAAGTAGCCCTTAAGGGGCCGCTGACCACGCCCGTGGGGGAAGGCTTTCGCAGCATCAACGTGACCCTGCGTCAGAAGTTTGACCTGTACCAGAACCTCCGGCCCTGCCGGACCATTCCCGGGGTGCGCAGCCGCTTCTCGGGTATTGATCTGGTGCTTTTTCGGGAAAATACCGAAGGGATGTACTCAGGCTTTGAAATCTACGATGCCCGCAATGGCATCGCCGATGCCATTGCCCGGATCAGCCGTGCCGGCTCGGAGCGCATCATCCGGGCGGCTATGGAGTATGCGACCCGCTTTGGCAAGGAAAAGGTCACCATCGTCCATAAGGCCAACATCATGAAGGAGTCCAGTGGGCTCTTTCTGAAGACCGGCATGGACCTGGCCAAGGAGTACCCCCATCTGAAGGTGGAGGATCGCATCATTGACAACATGGCCATGCAGATGGTGATGTATCCCGAGCGGTATGAGGTCGTGGTCACGACCAACCTCTTTGGTGACATCCTGTCGGACCTCGCCGCTGGGCTCGTCGGAGGCCTGGGTCTCGTGCCCGGAGCCAACATCGGGGACGATGTGGCCATCTTCGAAGCGGTACACGGCTCGGCCCCCGATATCGCTGGTATGGGCCTCGCCAATCCCTCGGCCCTGCTGCAGTCGGCCATCATGATGTTGCGCTACCTGGAGCTCGATGAGGTGGCCGACCGCATTGAGAAAGCCCTTTTTGCCACCCTGGCCCAGCCCGATCTCGTGACCAAGGATTTGGGCGGCCCTTGTAGCACCGAGGCCTTTGCCGAAAATGTCATCAAACATTTAGGATAATTCTCCTAAACTTTTGTCCCTATCCGTACGTTTGTATATTTGCACTAAATCCTTAGTTCAAATTGAGCATTCAACTTGCATTTGTTATGAAAAACATTCTTTTCACCCTCTTTTCCGCCCTCCTGATGGTCGGCATGGTCGCCTGTCAGACCTCCGGCTCTGCTGAGAGCAAGGCTGCGGCTGACAATCAGGCCACGGCTGAGGCTACCCAAAAGCCGGCTGCCGAGATGCCGCCCAAGCCCGCAAAGCCCGAGTGGCAAGCCCAAGCCGAAGATGCTGCCAAAACCACCGTTACCTGGGCTGAGGAAGAATATAACTACGGCACCGTCGCTTCCGGTACCAAGGTGACCCACCGCTTCAAGTTTACCAATACGGGTTCCGAGCCGCTGACGCTGACCCGGGTGAAGGCTTCTTGCGGCTGTACCACGCCTAGCTACAGCACCGAAGCCGTGGCCCCCGGCGAAGAAGGATTCATCGACGTGGCCTTCAACACCACCGGTAAGAGCGGTCGTCAGACCAAGACCATCTCGGTGACCGGCAACTTCGAAGACAACATCACCAAGGTGCTGCGCATCACAGGTGAGGTGAGCAAGCCGGCTCAGTAAGCGAGCTACCATCTCCAGATACAACGGGCAAAGGGGATTACCCTTTTGCCCGTTTATTCGTAAAGAAAGGCGGCGATTTTGTACCTTGCCCGTCACCTGACCGGCTCAGCCGGTCGCTCTCTTTGTTTGATCATAACCTCTTATTCTCATTCATTCCATGTATTCTCTGTTTATTCTTTTGCAGGCAGAAGGAGGCGAAGCCGCAACCGGCTTCGGTTTCCAGCAGATGATCTTTTTTGTTGCCATCCTGGGGATCTTTTACTTCTTCATGATTCGCCCTCAGCAGAAGCGGGCCAAGGAAGAGAAGCAGTTCCGCGAAAGCCTGGAAAAAGGCGACAAGGTCATGACCATCGGTGGAATCTACGGCAACGTGGAGCAGATCGACGAAGGCTCGGTCATTGTCCGGGTAGACAACAACACCAAGCTCCGGGTAGACAAGACCGCGCTGCGCGCGGTGCCTGAGCCCGGCTCGGACAACAAATAAGCCAACGCGTGCGGGTTAGGTTCAATCGCTTGCTGCAGCGGGTACTCCTACCCCCCACCCGCCAGGAAAAACAAGGACTGGCTATGCTGTCCTCGTTTTTCCTGGCCCTCTTCCTGTGGGTGTTGGTGACCCTCAACCAGACCTACGAGACCCGGCTCGACTACCCGATCCAAATCCGGGACATTCCTGAGGACATCCAGGTGGTGGAGATGCCCACCCGCAAGCTGGAGGTGACTGTGCGCAGCAATGGCCTCAGCCTGCTGACCCACCATCTGCGTTTGAGGCGGGACACCCTTTTCATTCCCTACCATCAGGATTTTTCCCAGCAGGACTATGCCCCCTCAGCGGCCTTTCAGGCCGCCTTGCAGGCACAGCTGGGGTCCGACCTCAAGATCGACCATCTGTGGCCCGACCGCATCCTGCTCCAAAGTGAGCAGAAGGTCTCCAAGATGGTGCCCCTACGCCTTGCCGCCCAGATCCGGCTCAAGCCGGCTTTCCAGCTGCTGAGCCCGCCTCAGCTGACCGAAGACTCGGTACGTCTGCTCGGCCCGCGGCAAGTGCTGGACACCATTGAATCCTGGTCCACGGTGAGCTCGCCTACGCCAGTCATCTCCGAGCCGTGCGTGTTGCAGGTGCAGGTGGTGGATACGCTGCCCAACCTGACGGTTACCCCCAAGGTTGTGGGCGTATCGGTGAATCCGCGCCGCTATACCGAGGTGCGGGTACACGTGCCTGTGGAGGTGCAAAATGTGCCCAAGGGCACCACGGTGCGCCTCGACCGGAGTCGTCTGGAGGTCTCTTGCCTGTTTCCCATTGATGAATATCAAGCGGCTAAAGATACCCAGGGAACCTTTCATGCCCGCATCGCCTTCGCCGACCTTGATCCCTACTTTCCGCATGTGGTTCCCGAGCTGACCCTGCCGCCTGCCGCCAAGCTGATCAGTGCCTATCCTCCCGAGCTTTCTTTTGTGATTGTAGAGCAATGAAACGGATAGGAATCACCGGTGGTATTGGGAGTGGCAAATCCTACGTGTGCCAGCACCTTGTCCAGCTGGGGTATCGGATCTACGAAGCCGATACGCGGGCCAAGGCCCTGATGGTGACGGATGCCGAACTGATGTCTGGCGTGCGGGCGCTCTTTGGCGCGGAGGCCTATCTGCCCGACGGGCAGCTGAACCGCGCCCTGATCGGACAGCAGGTATTTGGTGATGCGGAGCGCCTGCAGGCGCTCAACCGACTCGTGCATCCCGCCACGGCGCGGGACTTTCGGGCTTGGGTGGCCGCTACGCCACCAGATTACCCACATCAGTTGCTGTTTAAGGAGGCCGCGATTCTGTACGAATCCGGTGCCGATCGCGATGCCGACGGCGTAATCACCGTCTATGCTCCCCGGTCGGTGCGCCTGCAGCGCGCCATGGCGCGCGATGGGGTGAGTGCGGCCCAGGTTGAGGCCCGTATGGGCCGGCAGTGGCCAGAGGCGCGTCGCCTGGCCCGGGCCGACTTTGCCATCTTCAATGATGGCCAGCACCCCATCCCGCCGCAGGTAGCGGCGGCGATCAACTATTTTTCCTGAACCGCCAGCCGGCGCCGGATCTCCTCCGTGATGCGCGCCGAGTCCTCGTATATGCCCCAGAGGATGCCGCTGCTAAAGGGATCAAAGCCCAAAAAGTATAGGCCTGGTGCTTCCGCCGTCCAACAGGCGGACGGAAGGCCCTGCGCGCTCAGCACATGGGCGTGATCAGGCAGCAAGTCCCCGAGCCCGGGCTGGTAGCCCGTGGCAAGGACCACGGCATCGAAGGACGCTGCGCTCCCGTCAGCGAAGACTACGCCCTCTGCCGTAAAGTGAGAAATGCCGGGAAACACCTGCACCTTACCGGCCTTGATCAGGGCGACTGTCCCCACATCGATGACCGGGGTTTTGCCGGTTTCACGTAGCTGCTGATTGGGGGCGAGGGCCGGACGTTCCAGGCCATAGGGACGCAGGTCCCCGACTGACCAGCGGCTCACGCCCCGGGCGATGGCATCGGC
>RFHL01000867.1 GCA_003696875.1 Bacteroidota bacterium
GCCAAGTGAGGCTTTTTCTGACGCCGTATGCGGGCAAGGGATCAAGCCAAAAGCGGACTTTATTTTTTGAGCGTTACTTAGGCAAATAGGGTCTTCCGTCCCACCACACGGCATATGGGGCAGGCATGGGGATCGTGTCCCCGTGCCGGGCAGTATTCCCGCCCAAAAAAGATGATCTGCAGGTGGAGCTTGTTCCACTTTTCCCGGGGAAAGAGGCGCTTGGCGTCTTTCTCGGTCTGCACCACGTTTTTACCCGTACTCAGCCCCCAGCGGTACAGGAGCCGGTGGATATGGGTATCCACCGGAAAGGTCGGCACGCCAAAGGCCTGGGACATCACCACCGAGGCGGTCTTGTGGCCTACGCCCGGGAGGGCTTCCAGAGCCTCAAAGCTGGCCGGCACTTCGCCCCCGTAGTCTTCGACCAGGATGCGTGACAGCTCCGAGATTGCCTTGGACTTGCGCGGTGACAGGCCACAGGGCTTGATGATCTCCCGGATGTCATCCACCGGGACCTGCATCATGTGCTGGGGGGTGTCGGCCCGGGCAAAGAGGGCCGGCGTGGTCTGGTTGACCCGCACATCGGTGCACTGGGCGGAGAGGAGCACTGCCACCAGCAGGGTATAGGGGTCCTTGTGGTCCAGGGGGACCGGCGTCTCGGGGTAGAGGGCTTCCAGTTTGTCCATGATAAACTGGACTTTTTCGGCCTTTTTCATAGCCGCCAAAGATAGCCGCTACCGCCAGTAGCTCCAACCTATAGCAGAGGCAACGGGGCAAAATCCGGCCCCAGGATGGGGCCCGGGTCCACCGCCAGCCAGTCTCGGAGCACACTGGCGTATACCTGCCGGAGGTCCACCGCCCAGGGCAGGTCGCCCCCGTCAAGCTGTTGCAGCTCGGGCAGGGAGTTGTAGGCCCCCGGCCGCCGCAGGCGGCCGCCCAGCAGCCAGAGGGCATTGGTCTTGCCATGGTCGGTACCGCCGCTGGCATTTTCAGCCACCCTTCGCCCAAACTCAGAGAAGGTCAGAATCAGCGGGCTGTCCCACTCGCCGTGGGCTTGCAAGTCCATGGCCAGGGCGGCGACCGCTTCGCCGTACTGCCCCAGCAGGCGGGCCTGCTGGTTGGACTGCCGCACATGCGTGTCAAAGCCACTGAGCGACACATAAAACACCCGCGTCTTGACCCCGCTGAGAATGAGGTCTGCCACCACCCGTAGGTCGCGCCCTGGAGGAGGTAGGCCATTGCCTCGGCTTGCACCTCGGCGGGGGACAGACCGGCCCAGGCTTGCCAGACGGGCCGGTTTCGGGGCCGGGTGCGCAGCGCTTGCAGGCCCCCGCGGATCGCCGCGAAGCCCTCTTCATTGCCGGCAAAGGCGGCCTTGGGCTGGAAGGGAAGGGCCGGGTCGCCCCCCAGCATGAGGGCTGGTAACCGCAACCGCAGCAGCAGGCTGCTGCTGTCGATCCAGCCTCGGCCTTCGGGCCAGCCGCCTACGCCGGGGGGGCTGCAGCAGGGTCTGGCCCAGCGCCCCCTGGGCGAGGAGCAGCCCCTGTGCGTCCGGGACTTCCAGGTCCAGCAGGCGCAGCAGCCCTACCAGGTAAACCACCGGGGACTTGATCCGCGCCCCGATCTGCCGGGGGGCATAGAAGTGCTCCGACCGAAAGATCGTTTCCAGCAGAAAAGCCAGGTCGTA